>JAVXBP010000035.1:0-15098 GCA_036659935.1 Clostridia bacterium | reverse complement strand
TTTCTTGTCAAATAATAGTTGGACAAATGACATATAATGTTGTATAATTATTATATAATAGAAAAAAGGTAGCGAATGAAAGCAAAAGCAAAAAAACAAGTTTCCAACAAATCGCTCATCGCAAAGTCGATAATTGTCGGCTGTGTTTTGGCGGTTCTTTTTGCGCTCATCGCAGTGACAAAAAGTCAATATGCAAGCGAGTTTGTCGCAAAATATTGGAGTGAAAATTTTGCGCGCGCGGGGCAGGTTTTGTTTGGTTGGTTGCCATTCAGCGTGTTCGAGTGGGGGGCGTTTTTCCTTGCGCTTTATTTGGTTTTTGTGGTGGTGGCTGGGATAGTTTTCTTGTGCAAAAAACAAGGCAAACGCGCGCTGTCGCTGTCTCTCAATTTGGTCTTGATTGTAATGTCGGTCGCGACGATATATTATTCTACCGCTGGCGTGGCGTATTATCGCAAGCCTTATGCGTTCGACCTTGCGGAAAACAAAGTTATGACAAAAGAAAGCGTGCTTGCCGTCGGCAAAGAATATTACAAACAGTTCGAAGAAGTCGCAAACAGGCTTGCAATCGACGAGAACGGCAACTCAATTTGTCCATACACTTTCGACGAGCTTGCGGCGAAAATATCGCCAGATTCAAGCAGAATAAAGAAAGTTTCTTTCAGCTGGCTTATGTCCCAATTCAATGTTATGGGCATAACTTTTGTGCCAACGGGCGAGGCGAATATCAACAAAAATATGCCGTCAACTTGCCTTGCGCAAACAATGGCGCACGAGTTGGCGCACACAAATTGCATTATGGACGAAAGCCAAGCCAACAATTTTGCTTATCAAACTTTGCTTGCAAGCGACGACGATTATATAAGATATTGCGGTTTTCTCGCGACGAACAGATATATGCGAGAAATGTTGATTCTCAGTGGCAACAAAGAATTCCAAAAGACAATAAAATTGCCGTTTGTTGTGACAAAAGATGTCTCGCGCGAATATTATTTTTGGGAAGAAAATCAAGCTTTTGCGCCAATAGGCGAGTTTTTTAACAATATGTATCTCAAGCTCAGCGGTCAAGGTGGCACAAACAGCTATTATGACCCAAATCAAGGCGAGCAAAATGGCAAGGACGAAAACGGCGATATTATTTATGTCAACGTAATATATTCGACGCACAATCGGCTGCTATTCAAAATGTTCGCCTAAAAGCGAAATAAATTCGATATAAGCGTGGCAAATTGTTGCGAAAAGCTCATTTGAACAAGAAAAGTGCATTATCGCGAGAGAAAAGCGTTTGGAAAAGTCGTGTTTATCTCGAGAAAAACTCCTTATCGAGAAAGCAAAAAAGCCTTTTTGGAAATAAATTTTGCAGAAATTGTCAAGAAAGATTGACATTGTCTTGCAAATGTAGTAGTATATATCTACAACATCACATAGAGTTTTGTTGTATAGATTAGATTAGAAAAGAGAGGAAAAGCGTATGTTTATTTATGATTGTTCGTGGCGAAAGTCACATTTGCTTGCGTAAAATTTATTTTCACGCAATTTTTTATTCCAAAAAATATCAAAATAGAAAAGTAGCGACAATTCGGAAAATTCGAAATGTTAGCAAAATGGAAGTTGAGCGACAATTCGGAAAATTCGAAATGTTAGCAAAAATTTGTCGACAAACAGCGCGATATCACGATTGCAATTTTGCATTTTTTGCAAATATTGTTGAGTTGTGGTTGATAATTGTTTGTTTGCAAAGAATATAAGAAAAGCTTTGTTGAAGCTTTTGACAGGAGAACAAAAATGGAAAACAATAAAGAAATAACAAAAAAAATACCTTACAAAATTTATCTCGAAGAAGACGAGATGCCAAAACAATGGCTCAATATGAAGGCTTTTATGCCTGAGCAACACGACCCTTTCCTCAACCCTGCGACATTGCAACCTATCACTGCCGCTGACTTGGAAAAGGTGTTTTGCAGTGACCTAGTCGAGCAAGAACTCAATTGCACGGACAAATATATTGACATTCCGCAAGAGATTCAAGACTTTCTCAAGCTTTATCGCCCGTCGCCTTTGGTGCGCGCTTATCAGTTGGAAAAAGAACTTGACACTCCAGCAGAAATTTATTACAAATTCGAGGGCAACAACACTTCTGGTTCGCACAAGCTCAACAGCGCTGTGGCGCAAGCTTATTATGCAAAAAAGCAAGGCTTGACTTGCCTTACGACAGAGACGGGCGCTGGTCAATGGGGCACTGCGCTTGCGATGGCGTGCGGTTTCTATGGACTGAAGTTGCAAGTATTTATGGTGAAGTGTTCCGCTCAACAAAAGCCACATCGCAAGGCTTTGATTGAGACTTACGGCGGAACGGTGGAAGAATCGCCGTCGATGAGCACGGCTGTCGGTCGCAGAATTAACAAAGAATTTCCGAACACAAGCGGTTCGCTTGGTTGCGCAATCTCTGAGGCGATTGAGGTCGCGACAAGCACGCCAAATTGCAGATATGTGTTGGGCTCAGTGCTCGACCACGTGTCATTGCATCAATCTATCATTGGGCTAGAGGCGAAAACTGCGCTCGACAAATTTGGCGTTGAGCCAGATATGATTATTGGTTGCGCTGGTGGCGGCTCAAATCTTGCCGGGCTTATCGCGCCTTTTATGGCGGAAAGATTGCAAGGCAAAAACGACATTCAATTTATCGCGGTTGAGCCTGCGTCTTGCCCGTCGCTTACGAGAGGAAGATATTTGTATGACTTTGGCGACACTGGCAAAATGACTCCGCTTATGAGAATGTATACGCTCGGAAGCGGTTATATTCCTGCGGCAAATCACGCTGGCGGGCTGAGATTCCACGGAATGAGCCCAATACTTTCCAAGCTTTATCACGACGGCTATATGACGGCGCGCTCGGTTGAACAAACGTCGGTCTTTGAGGCGGCGGTGCGTTTTGCGCGTTGCGAAGGGACTTTGCCAGCGCCTGAGTCGGCTCACGCAATCAAAGTTGCGATTGACGAAGCGTTGAAATGCAAAGAAACTGGCGAGAAAAAGAAAATTTTGTTTGGGCTGAGTGGCACGGGCTATTTTGATATGACGGCTTATGGCAACTTTGTTCACGGCAATATGGGCGACTTTATTCCGAGCGACGCAGACTTGGAAAAAGGTTTTGCTAGTTGTCCGCAAACAAATTTGTAAAAAGCAGTTGACAAAAGTCAGTTTGTAGCATAGAATAAGATTACAACCAAATGAACGGAAAGCCCGTTCTCCAAATGCAAAGAAAAGGAATAGTAATTTGTCGATGCGAAAGAGAGCTGTCGGTCGGTGCAAGACAGTCGCAACAAACTTATGAACTCGCCTTGGAGCAACTTTTTTGAATAGTTAGAAAAAGTCGGGTATGCCCGTTATAGCGACAAAAGTGTATGCTTCGGCATAAATTAGAGTGGTACCACGGATTACTTCGTCTCTTGCAAGAGACGGAGTAATTTTTTATACAAAAAAACGCGGACAAAAAAACAAAATATGGTCAATGAAAAAACGCGGACAAAAAAATAACTGGCAGGGCAAAAAACGCGGACAAGCAAAAATAAAATAATTGCAAAAAAAATAAAGTAACAATAAAAAATATACAATAGATAAAACAACAATACAATGACACTATTATAGAAGGAGAGAATATGAAAAACTTTGACAAATACACAAGGGGCTATTTTATGCCACCGACAGATTGTAGAGAATGGACAAAAAAAGAATACATCGACAAAGCGCCACAATGGTGCAGTGTTGACCTTCGCGACGGCAATCAAGCTTTGGTTGTTCCGATGAGTTTGGAACAAAAATTGGAGTTTTTCTCTTTCCTATGCTCGATTGGATTCAAAGAAATTGAGGTTGGCTTCCCGGCGGCAAGCGAGACGGAATACGCTTTCACTCGCGCGCTGATTGAACGCAATCTTATCCCTGACGACGTCACGATACAAGTGCTTACGCAAGCGAGAGAACACATTATCGCAAAGACTTTCGAGGCGTTGAGCGGTGTCAAAAAGGCCGTTGTTCACCTTTACAATTCGACCTCGCGCTCACAAAGAGAGCAAGTTTTCCGCAAGAGTAAGGAAGAAATAATCGACCTTGCAGTGTCGGGCGCGGAAATTTGCAAGGCATACGCAGAAAAAACGGCGGGAGAATTCGTTTTCGAATATTCGCCGGAGAGTTTTACTGGCACGGAAATGGAATTTGCGCTGGAAATTTGCAACGCGGTTATCAAGGTTTGGAAGCCAACCGCCGAGAAAAAAGTAATAATCAATCTTCCTGCGACGGTGGAAATGTCATTGCCTCACGTTTACGCTTGCCAGATTGAATATATGTCGACCAACCTTATTGACAGAGAAAACGTTATTCTTTCGCTGCACCCACACAACGACCGCGGTTGCGGAATCGCCGACAGCGAACTTGGTTTGCTTGCAGGTGGCGACAGAATCGAAGGCACGCTTTTTGGCAATGGCGAACGAACAGGAAACGTCGATATCGTCACACTTGCGATGAATATGTTCTCGCACGGAGTTGACCCGCAACTTGACTTTTCCAATATGCCAATGATAACGACTGAGTATGAGAAAGTCACAGGTATGCACGTTTATGAGAGACAACCTTACAGCGGAAACTTGGTTTTTGCAGCGTTCTCAGGTTCTCACCAAGACGCGATTGCAAAAGGTATGCGTTGGAAAGACGACAGCAAGCCAGACCACTGGTGCGTGCCATATCTTGCGATTGACCCAAAAGACGTTGGCAGAGAATATGACGGCGACGTTATCAGAATCAACAGCCAATCGGGCAAGGGCGGAATCGGTTATTTGATGGAAAAACAGTTTGGCTTTATTTTGCCAGCGGCGATGAGAGAAAGTTTTGGCTATGACGTCAAGAGCGTTTCTGACCACGCGCACAAAGAATTACAGCCAACGGATGTTCTCGAAATTTTCCAAAATAATTATGTAAATATCGCGACAAAACTTAAAATTTTCGATTACAAATTCGACCAAAAAGACGACTTTACAGTCAAATTAACAGCCGAATATTGCGGAAAAATGTACACTCTCAAAGGTCACGGAAATGGCCGTCTCGACGCGATAAGCGACGCGTTGCACACTATAATCAAGAATGACTTTTCTGTCGAAACATATCAAGAACACGCGCTTACAAAGACGTCAAAGTCGCAAGCTGTCGCGTATGTTTGTATCAAAAGCAACGAAAAAACAGTGTGGGGCGTGGGCATTCACAATGATATTATCGCCGCTTCTGTCGGCGCATTGGTGTCAGCGATAAATATTCTTGACGCGCAAAATATAAAATAAAATAAAAAAATTGATTGAGAACAATCATATAGGCGTTGTTGGTCAAAATGAAAGAATTTGCTTTATCCAAAAAAAATAGCTTGCTAGAGGACAAACCTTTTGGCGCTATTCTAAAGTTTTCGGTGCCGTTTATTGTCGGTGATTTTTGTCAACAACTCTACAACGCAGTTGACAGCATGATTGTCGGCAAATTTATTGGCACGCAAGCGCTCGCCTCACTTGGCGTAGCGACGCCGATTATGTCGCTCGTTATATTTTTGCTTGTCGGGTTCGGAATGGGCACGGGCGTTGTTGTCAGTCAATATTATGGCAGGGGCGAAAACGAAAAAATAAAGAGAATCGCTTCAACGGGCTTGCTTGTTGGCATAATTTTTACGCTCATTTTGACAGTGTTTAGCATTGGACTGTCCAAGCCGTTTTTGACGCTTTTGCGCACTCCTGCAAACCTTGTCGCCGACACGGATATTTATCTCAAAATTATTTTTGCAGGGACAATTTTTACCTTTATTTACAACTTCTATTGCTATTCTATTCGCAGCATTGGCAACTCCGTTATGCCACTCGTTTTCTTGCTGGTGGCGGTCGCGCTCAACGCCGCGCTTGACCTTGTGTTTGTGCTTGTCTTTGATTGGGGCGTGGTCGGGGTCGCGGTGGCGACAGTTATCTCGCAGTTTTTTTCCGCGCTTTTGTGCGTGATTTATACTCAAAAAAAGATAGCGATTTTGAGACTTGGCGTCAAAGATTGCGTGATAGACAAAAAGTATATCAAGCCAGTCATTTCTTACAGTTCCGCGCTCGCGTTGCAACAAGTGTATATCTATATCGGCAGAATTGCGGTGCAAGGGCTTGTCAATGGTTATGGCGAAAACGTTATCGCGGGCGTCAATGTCGCAAACAAGCTTGATTCGCTTTTTGAGACGCCAATTCGCGGTTATACCAACGCGCTGACAACTTACAATGCGCAAAATTTTGGAATGAACAATATGCAAAGAATCAAAAAGGGCTATCTTTGTTCGTGGGTTATGGTCATCGCGAACGCGGTGTTTACCTTGTTGATAGGCTTGCTTTTGTCTAAGCAACTTGTAAGTTTGTTTGTCGGCGAAGGACAAAGCGAAGTCATAGAAATTGGGGCGAGATTTTTCTCGTCAATGGTTTGGGGATATTTATTCCTTGGGCTGATTGTGCAATCGCAGGCGCTTTTTAAGGGCACAGGCAGGCTCGCGGCATTCTTTGGGTCAACGCTTATGTCAATATCTTGTCGAGTAATTTTCTCATATTTGTTCGATTATTTGTGGGGAATGGAAGGTATGTTCTGGGCGGTAACTTGCAGTTGGATAGCTGGCGGAATGTATGGAATTATTATGTCGGTGGTGTTTGTCGTCAAGAAATTTAAGCTTGCGCCAAACGAAAAAACGACCGCATAAAAACGCAATAAGGAAATTCAATCAAATATTGTAATAAGAAAAACTCTTGAGCAAATTACGCGCAAGAGTTTATTTTTGCGATTTTGCAAGAAATTCCTTCCAAAACTCGTCTTTTTGGCTGTCGCGCGCGATAAAAATTCAATAAGTATTTATATTTATTTGTGTATAGAACAATTTTATGTTATTATTAAAGTGTAATACTGTCTTGCAGGAGAATTTATGCGAGTAGAATTGGGAAAAAACAGTTATGATATTTTGATAAACGTTGCCACGTTGGACAAGCTTGGCGAATTTGTCTCGTCGTCAGGCGGGAAAATTTGTGTTGTCACTGATGACAATGTTGCAAAACTTTATTTGCAAACGGTGGTGACTTCTTTGGAAAAAAGCGGCGCGCAAGTTTGCAATATTATTTTGCCACACGGAGAAAAAACAAAAAACTTTTCTTCGCTACTTCCGATTTATTCTCAATTGACCGCCTTTGGCATTACTCGCAAAGATTTGCTTGTCGCGCTTGGCGGTGGGGTCATTGGCGATTTGTGCGGTTTTGTCGCGGCGACATATCTCAGAGGAATAGACTTTGTCCAAGTCCCAACTTCGTTGTTGGCGCAAGTGGACAGCTCGGTCGGCGGAAAGGTCGCTGTCGATATCGCGGAAGGGAAAAATCTGGTCGGGGCGTTCTATCAGCCAAAACTTGTTTTTGTTGACACAAATGTTTTGACATCATTGCCACAAACTTTTTTTGTGGACGGAATGGCTGAGATTATCAAATACGCTTGCATTCTTGACAAAGAATTGTTCGAATTGTTGGAAAGTATCCACACGCGAGAGCAATTTGGCGAGCGCGCGGTCGAGATTATCACGCGTTGTTGCGACTGCAAACGCAAGATTGTTGAGAGCGACGAAAGGGACAACGCCGAGAGAATGAAGCTCAATTATGGACACACCTACGGTCACGCGTTGGAAAAGTTCTACAATTATGAGAAACTCACGCACGGTCAAGCGGTCGCGATTGGCATAAATTATATCAACAATATCGCTGTCAAAAAAGGGCTTATGGACAAGAAAGATTGTCAAAGAATAGAAAATTTGTTGTTGCAGTTTGGGCTTGATATAAGCGACAGCGCACAACCGTCAGAAGTCGTCAAGTCGATTGTTTCTGACAAAAAAAACCTTGGAAGCAATCTTGTAGTGATTATCGTTGACAAGATAGGACAAAGCGTTTTGTACAATACGAATATGGAGTTTTGGAAAATATGAAAAAAATTATTCAACCGCAACAATTGAAAGGCGTTGTTACGCCACCGCCGTCCAAGAGTATGGCGCACCGATTGATAATTTGCGCGTCGTTGGCTGACGGACAAAGCGTAATCGACAATGTGGCTATCAATGACGATATTACAGCCACAATCGAGGCTATGCAACTGCTTGGCGCGAAAATTGCGCGCAATGGCTCGAGTTTGGTTGTGGACGGCATTGGCGACAATGTTTGTGAGAAAGACCTGCTTATTGACTGCAAAGAATCTGGCTCGACATTGAGATTTGTCTTGCCGATTGCGCTTGCAAAGTCGAAAGCAAAGTTGCATTTTGTTGGCAAAGGTCGTCTCGGAAAGCGCCCAATGTTGACTTACTATGAGATATTCAAGACGCAAAAAATTGATTATCAAGACGACACGGACAAGACTCCGCAAGGCTTGCTTGACCTGACCACACAAGGGACTTTGAGCGGCGGAAGCTTTTTTGTCGCGGGTGACGTAAGCTCGCAATTTGTGAGCGGACTGCTGTTCGCGTTGCCACTCGCGCAAGCCGACAGCGTGATATATATCACCAGCGAGTTGGAGTCGAAAGGCTATGTTGACCTGACAATCAGCGCGCTCAATATGTTCGGCGTTGAGATAGAAAACAAAAATTATGAGAAGTTTGTCATCAAAGGCAAACAAAAATATTCCGCTGGCAAGGTGAGCGTAGAAGGCGATTTTTCGCAAGCAAGCTTTTTTGTGGTCGCAAACGCGCTTGGCGCGCAAATTGACATTCGAGGCTTGAACGACCAAAGCTTGCAAGGCGACAAAGAGATTTTCAAATTGGTTGACGCGGTGCAAAATTCTCCCGACGAGCCACTTGTGATTGACGGCAAAAACATTCCTGATATAATTCCTGCGCTGTCGGTGGCGTGCGCATTGAGAAAGGGCATTACGATTGTCGAGAACATTTCTCGATTGAGACTCAAAGAGTGCGACAGGCTCAACGCTA
This sequence comes from Clostridia bacterium, assembly GCA_036659935.1. Classification (GTDB taxonomy): domain Bacteria; phylum Bacillota; class Clostridia; order Christensenellales; family UBA3700; genus JAVXBP01. The sequence goes on along the minus strand of JAVXBP010000035.1, from coordinate 6,106 downwards.
TCGCAGACGAGTTGACAAAGCTTGGCGCAAATGTGCGCGAATATGAGAAAAGTTTGCGGTTCGACGGAGTGGAGTGCTTTATTGGCAACGTTGTCGATTCTCGCAATGACCACAGAATCGCTATGATGCTGGCGATTGCGAGCAACAAATGCATTGGCGATATTGAGATAGAAAACAGTGAGTGTATATCGAAGTCATATCCTGACTTTTTCGATATATTGACTGATTTGGGAGGCAAAATTTTATGAGCGGAATGTGGGGAAACAAATTGAAACTTTCCATTTGGGGAGAGTCACACGGCGAGGCGATTGGCATTGTTGTGGACGGACTTCCAAGCGGAATTGTCCTTGATATGCAAGCGATAGAAAAAGAAATGGCAAGGCGCGCGCCAAACGGCGGAGAGTTTTCCACTCAACGCAAAGAAGCTGACAAGGTGGAAATTTTGAGCGGTTTTTTCGACGGACACACGACAGGAACGCCACTTTGCGCGATGATAAGAAACTCAAACACTCGCTCGGCGGACTATGGCAAGACAAAAGATTTGCCGAGACCGTCGCACAGCGATTATGGATACTATGTCCAGTCAAACGGCAACAATGACTTTCGCGGTGGCGGACACTCGTCGGGCAGAATTACAGCGCCACTCGTTTTTGCGGGGGCGATTTGTAAGCAACTGTTGCGCGAGCGTGGCATTGAGATTTGTTCGCACTTGCTCAACGTGGGCAATGTCAGAGACACACGATTTGGCGTTGACATTCCGCAAGAGTTGACAAAGAGATTGCAAGACATGGCTTTGCCGTTGATTGACAGCGGAAAAGAAAAAGAAATTGCGCAAGTTGTGGCGGACGCAAGAAAGCAAGGCGACAGCGTTGGCGGTGGAATAGAGGTTGCGATTTGCGGAGTGAGCGCAGGCGTCGGTCAGCCGTTTTTCAACTCGATAGAATCAACTTTGGCTGGGCTTTTGTTCTCAGTGCCTGCGGTCAAGGGGATAGAATTTGGCAATGGCTTTGCTATGACAGAAATGTTTGGAAGTCAAGCAAACGACCAATTTTGTTTGCAAGACGGCAAGATAAAAACAATCACAAACAACAATGGCGGAGTGTGCGGTGGCATTGCAAACGGTATGCCGATTGTGTTCAATGTCGCGATAAAGCCTACGCCGTCAATCTACAAAGAGCAACAAAGCGTCAATCTTGCCACAATGCAAGAAGAAAAGTTGACAATAGAAGGCAGACACGACCCGTGCATAGTTGTGAGAGCGTTGCCTGTGATTGAGAGCGTTGCGGCGATTGCTATATATGAGCTGTTGGACAAAGATTGATAATAAAGCTTTGCATATAAGAAACAGACTTGAGAAGTGAAGATTTGCTTTTTGAGAAGATTGTAGATAAGCTTTGCAAATTAAGAAATTATAATATTGGCTGTTGGAGAGAAATTGATGGATAAGCTTGACGAATTGAGAAGTCAAATTGACGAGATTGACAAAAAAATGATAGCCTTGCTCGAGAAAAGAATGCAAGTCGCGCAAGCTGTCGGCGAATATAAAAAGCAGCGCAAAACGCCTGTCTTGCAAACCGCGAGAGAGAGCGTGGTTTTTGACAACGCGGTCAAGAATTTGAATGACAAGTCATACGCTCCGCAAGCCAAAGAATTTATGACAGCGGTGATGGACATAAGCAAGGACAGCCAACGCAAAATTGTAGACAACGCGCTTGAGATGGAATTCGAAAGAAAACCATTCGACTTTGACGCGCCGAAAGGCTTTTTTGGCTTGAAAGGCAGCAACACTGAGCAAGCTATGATAAACTTTTTTGGAAACGAAAATGGCAAGGCTTATCAAGAGTTCGAAGGCGTTTTTTCCGCGATAGAAAAGGACGAAATAAGATATGGAATATTGCCGATAGAAAATTCTTCGACGGGCGCGATAAATGACATATACGACTTGTTGGACAAATACAACTTGTATATCATTGGCGAGCAGTGGTTGAGAATTGACAACAACTTGTTTGCAAAGAAAGGCTCGCTCAAGGGGGAGGCGCGACAAGTGTTCTCTCATCCGCAAGCGTTGTTGCAATGCGACAAGTTTGTCAGAGAAAACAATATGCAACCGATAGCGTGTGACAGCACGGCTTACGCGTGCAAGCTTGTGTCAGAGAGCGACGAGAAATGCGCCGCAATCGCAAGCGCGCGCACAGGCAAACTCTATGGCTTGGAATTGTTGGAGAAAGACATAAACGATTGCAGTGACAATTTTACGCGCTTTATTGTGATAGCAAAACACTTGACGACAGCGGTCGGCAACAAAATTAGCATAGAATTTGGCTTGGAAAACCAAGTCGGAACGCTGTTCAACGCGCTCAAATACTTTGCAAAATATGACATAAATATGATTATGATTGAGTCGCGACCAGTCAAAAACAACCCTTGCAATTACTACTTCTATATTGATTTGGAAGGCAATTGTCAGGACAAAAAAATGTTGACCGCGCTCGAATATATCAAGGCGAAGTCTTACAAATTCAAACTGCTCGGAGAGTATCGCAAGGGAGAAATTTTATGACGAGATATTGTCTTGTAGGAGAAAAACTTGGGCATACGCTTTCGCCACAAATTCACAAAGAATTTTTTTCAATCGTTGGCGCGAGCGGAGAATATTCTGTCAACGCAATCGAAAAAGGCAAACTTTTGTCGTCAAAAGACAAGCTGTTGCAATATGACGGAATGAATGTTACCGTGCCTTACAAACAAGATATAATCAGCCTTTTGGACGAGCTTTCTGACGAAGCGAAAGAGATTGGAGCGGTCAATACCGTCAAAAACGTCGACGGAAAATTGTATGGCTACAACACGGACCCGTGGGGCTTTGGCGAGCTGTTGGGCTATAATCATATCGACCCGCGTGGCAAAAAATGCGTGATTCTTGGCGACGGCGGAGCGTGCAAGTCGGTGTTTTTCTTGTTGGAAAAACTTGGCGCAAGCGAGATAAAAATTGTCACAAGAAAGCAAATAATTGACAAAAATAAATATATGACTTACGCCGAATTGGCGACATCGCGTGGCGACATTCTTGTCAACGCGACACCTGTAGGAATGTTTCCAAATTGCGAAGACAGTCCGATAGAAAAAAGCGTGGTTGGCAACTTTGACATTATCGTTGACATTGTCTACAACCCAAGTTGCACAAAGTTGTTGCAATATGCCATCGAAAGCGACAAAAAGTGTGTAAACGGGCTGTATATGCTTGTCGCGCAAGCGATAAAGTCTCAAGAACTTTGGCAAAATATGCAAGTCGAAAAGAGTGTTATCAAGAAAATTTATTGCGACTTGCGCGCCGAATATTTCAACGAGCAAAAAGGCAATTTGTTTTTGACAGGAATGATGGGCAGTGGCAAGTCTACTGTCGGGCGACTGCTTGCGGAAAGATTGAATCGCAAATTTTTCGATATGGACTGCTATATTGAGCAAATGAGTGGCAAAAGTGTGGCGGAACTTTTCGCGAGCGGAGAACAAAATTTCCGCGCCGCAGAAAGAAAGGCGATGCAAGAGTTGAGCGCGCAAAAAAATGCGGTTATCGCGTGCGGTGGCGGTGTTGTGCTCGACGAGAAAAACATTATGACAATGAGACTTTGCGGACTGATATTGTTTCTCAATCGCGATATCAAAAACATTTTTGTCGCGGACAAACTTGACGGCAGACCACTGCTTGCAAACAACAAGCTCGAGGATATTTTTGCGACAAGAAAGGAAAAATATTTCGACACGTGCGACTTTGTCGTCGACAACAATACAACTCCGCTCGATTGTGTCAACAAAATTGTTGGCTCGATTGTAAAATAGAAAGCAAATAAAAAGTAATAAAAAAAAGTAAAAATTGACAACAAAATCATTGTGAGATAGCAAAGAAAAAGCAAAGTAAATTGCAAAAGCCAAAGCAAAAAAATAAAATAAAAACAATAAATAAATGTAAAAAAAAGCAACAAAATTATTGTAAAAAAGAAAAGCAAAAAATGCAAAAGGTGACAAAATGAAGATAAAAATAATCAACGGCGTCAATCTTAATATGCTTGGCATAAGAGAAAAAAACATATACGGCAATGCCACATATGACGATTTGGTCGCATATGTACAAGAAAAATGCGCAAAAACGAATGTTGAACTTGAGTTTTTCCAGAGCAATTGCGAAGGGGAAATTGTCGACGCGATTCAAGCTTGTTATTTTGACAAGTTGGACGGCATCGTTATCAACGCGGGCGCATATACGCATTACAGTTATGCAATTCTTGATGCAATCAAGGCGGTTATGTTGCCTTGCGTGGAAGTGCATATATCCGATATTGCGGCAAGGGAAGACTTTCGCCACCTGTCGGTCATTGAGCCTGCTTGCATTTGTCAAATAAAAGGCAAAGGCTTTGACGGCTATGTCGAAGGCGTAGAAAAAATTGTGGAGAAACGAAATGCAGAAAGAAATTAAGAGCGTAACAGTCGTCGGGCTTGGCGTTATTGGCGGTTCATTTGCGATTGCGTTGTCCAAATTAAATTATAAGGTTTGGGGAGTAGATTGCAATGTCGAGACGCTCCAAAAGGCGAAAAATGCGCGCGCGATATGCGACGGAGACGTCGTCCCCGACAAGTTTTTTCCGCAAAGCGATATGATAATTATGTGCCTTTATCCTGCTCAAATTGCCGATTATATCGCGAGATATCGCGACTTTTTTCCAAGTGATTGCATAGTTATCGACGTGGCTGGGCTCAAGTCGCACTTTATCGACAAGATAGAAAACGTCTTGCCACAAAATGTGGAATTTGTTTTTTGCCACCCTATGGCTGGCAGAGAGAAAAAAGGCTTTGACTTTGCCGACGCGCGAGTTTTTCTCAACGCGAATTTTATCATTACTCCAACGGCGCGCACAAGCAGAACCGCGATAGAAAAAGTAATTTTTCTTGCGAAAGAAATTGGCTTTGGCAATATCAAAGAAATCAACGCGATTGCGCACGACGAGATAATTGCGTTCACATCGCAGTTGCCACACGCGATTGCAGTGGCGCTTATCAACAGCGACAAAAACTTCAAAGAGACGGGCGGTTTTGTGGGGGACAGCTATCGCGACCTGACAAGAATTGCAAATATCAACGGAGAATTGTGGACGGAATTATTCTTGAACAACAAGTCAAATTTGTTGGGAAAAATCAAAGAATTTGAGAAAGAATTGGACATAATCAAAATGGCGCTCCAAAATGACGACAAATCAGCTTTGTTGGAAAAGTTTGCGCAGTCGACAGAAAGAAGAAACAATCTCGACAATCGTTGATAAGACAGTCTTTTTTTGCATAACTTGCAAAAGCATATGACGGAAACAATCTCGACAATCGTTGGCATAGGCATTGAGTTTGATTGTAATATAGTGTTATCAATTCGCGCGTATATTAATACAAATGATTGACTATTTCGCGCGCAAATGTTATTATATTAATAAATGAGAAGAATTTGAATTTTCTTCTGCAAGCAAAAACAGTTTTGCTTGGAAGGATAAGTTTTGAAACAGGAAAAACAACAACCTACAACAGAAAAATTGCAACAAGTTGTCGAGAAAAACTCTGACAAGTCTTTTGTGATAGAAAAACAACCTACAAATGAGCAAACTGTCACTCCACAAGCGAAAACTACCGCGAAAAAGAGTGTCAGTGTTCCAGCGCAAAAAAAGGCGACATCAGTTGTTGAAAAGGTTGTTCCAACAGAAAAAACAGTGGAAAAAACAAACAATTCGACAGAAAACAAAACTGCGACAAAAAACGCAAAAGTGGAAAAACCAATTGAAAACGAGAAAAAAGCGCCAACAAAGCGCGCTCCAAAAGCTGTAAAGATTGCGGAAGAAAAGGCGCTTGACTTGCCGATATCAAACGAGATTGCGACCGATGCGGAAAAAACAAACAACGCGATAACAAACAACGCGACAGCAAAAAAGGCAATAGTCAATGCAAAAGTAGAGAAAACAAGCGACACAATCGCGAGCCAATCAAATGTTATCAATGCAAAAGTTAGCGCTATAACAACTACACAACCAACAACTATTCAACCAACGACTACGCAATCAACAACTACACAACC
>JAVXBP010000034.1:0-15545 GCA_036659935.1 Clostridia bacterium | reverse complement strand
TACAATTTGACAGTCAACGGCGGTCAAACCAACGCGCAAACTGGGACATATACTGCCACGGCAGTCGCAGCGAATGATGTCAACGCGACAACAAAAGCCAACTACACTCTTGGCAATATTACGCGAGCGTTCTCAATCACAAAAGCGACCTATAATATGTTAGGCGTTGAGTGGAATTATACAAGTCCATTCACATATGACAAGGCACAAAAAACTGTCGAAATAAAGGCAAATACTCTACCGCAAGGCGTGAGTGTTAATGCTTATCTCAACAATAGTGGGACAGACGCAGGCAACTATACCGCAAGCGTAACTTTCACATATGACACAGCAAACTACAACGAACCGACTGTCGCGCCTTTAGATTGGACAATCAATCAAGCGGTTCTCACAAAGCCAACTTTGAGCGGAAATTATACATATACGGGCTCACAATTGACGGCAACTCTTGACGGCTTTGACACGGAGAAAATGACAGCCACCAACAACGCGCAAACAAACGCAGCGACTTATACAATCACAGTCGCGCTCAAGGACGGCGCAAACTACAACTGGGCTGACGAACTTGACGGCGTAACTAATATTGCTATTGAGTGGACAATAACACCTGCCACAATAACATTTACGGCAAACGGCTATACTGGCGCTTACGACGGAATTGCGCACGGCATTATTGTAAATAATTTTGCAACACAGGGCGGTCAAACAGTTACAATAAAATATAGCAATGACGGCTCAAGTTATGACTTGCAAACTTCGCCTACATTTACTGACGTTACAAACGGAGCAAAAACAGTATATTTCAAAATCACCGCGCCAAACCACACTGACAAAACAGGACAAGCGACAGTTGAGATAACCAAAGCCACCGTTGCCGAGCTGACAGCGGGCAGCAAAGTTTACACGGGCGCAACTTTGCGAAGCGACATTGTCGCGACAAATCTCGTGTCAATCACAACCAACAATGGCGGAATTGACGTTGGCGAATATGACGTCGTGATCGCGCTTGTTGACACGAACAATTACAAGTGGGAGACTGGCGCTGAGACCCAAACAAGAACTATCAAATTCGCAATTACACAAGCGGAAAACGCTATTACAAACTTGCATTTGAGCGACTGGATATATCGCGAGAGCGCAAACGCTCCGACTTGCGATTGCAATTTTGGCAAGCCAACTTTCACTTATTCCGCGCAAAAAGACGGCGAATTTGTGGCGACAGTTCCGACAAATATCGGCGTTTGGTTTGTCAAGGCGAGCATCGTCGGCACGAAGAATTACAAGGGCGCGCAAGCGATAGCGACATTCTCGATTGTGGCTTACACTTACAACATTACTTTTGACAATGGCTTTGGCGACACGCAAACAATGCCGAACCAATCTCGCGCTTGCGACGACGGCTTGACGGTGACAGCAAACACGTTCGAAAGAGTTGGTTACCTGTTTGTCGGTTGGAAAGTTGACGGCAGTGAGATTGTTTTGCCAGACGGCGCAAAAGGCAACATTAGCGATGGTCAAGGCGGTGTGATTAAACTTGTCGCGCAGTGGAAAAGGAATGTATTCACTTACGCGTTTTTCAATGACGACTTGACTTTGATATTTGCAAAAACCGCCAACTTTGGCGACACGATTGAGATACCGACCGCGCCAACCAAGGCTGACAGCGCAAAATGCAGTTACAGATTCATAGGTTGGGACAAAACGATACCTGAGACACTCACGGGCGACTTGGTGTTCGTGGCGCAATTCGCGGTCAAAACAATCTATGGCGACCTTGACCAAAACGATGACACTGACGGCAACAATTGTGACATAGAAGTCACTTTGCCAGAAAATGACAAGAGCGTTTTGTCGATGACAATCAAGGATATCACAGAACAACAATTGATAAACAACATTGACAGCGCGTTGAAAAATATGTCAATCAAAGAATATGGCGCGAACAAAGTGCTCAAGGTGGACTTGTTCAAAGACGGAAAAGAAATTCAATTCGTTGGCAAATATACCGTCAAATTGAAAGAAAAAGAACACGACGACTTTGATATAAAAATTATGCAAGTCGTCAATGACGAAATGATAGAAATACAATACGTAAGAGAAGGAGATTATATCGTGTTTGATACAGTAAGTTTGGGTAACATTGTTATCTTGGAGCAAAACGTCGACGCCAACTTGTGGGCGTTGGTGGTGTCGAATATGGTATTGCTTTTGTTGGAATTGAGCTATCTCATTTTCCGCAAAAAGCCGAACAAGGCAAGCAAGACCGACAGCCCGAAAGGGACAAAAACGAACGCTTTCGCATTTGCTCCGCTGGGACTTTTGGGCGCAATAAATGTGATTCCTATGTATTTGCAAATTTTGCTTGCGGCTCAAACAGTCGTGGTAATCGTCCTTGCATTCGCAATGGCAATCGCGTTCTGCAGAAGCAAAAGACGCAAAAAGGAAGAAGCGATTGAGATTGAACCAGTTGAACAGCCACAAATCAAACAAGAGTTTGGCGTGGCTCGTCAATTGACAATAACGGAAATTGTGCCGATTGTCTTTGGACAAACGGAAAATGTCGCTCCGCCAGAGCAAATCGAGCGAAAAGTAATCGCGGAAGAAGTCGCCGAAGTGGCGGAAGTGGCGGAAGTAACGGAAGTCGCGGAAGTGGCGGAAGAAGTGGCGGAAGTCGCTTGCGAGCAAGCGCCAATTGTCGACGCTCCAACGCAAGTTGTTGACGAGCAAGAAAGTGAAGAAAACGGCGTGGGCGTGGGCGTAAGCATTGTCGAAATAGACGGCAAGAAAGTCGCGATATCCTTGCGCAAGAGCTTTACTGCAAAACTCATACAAAGCAGCGAAGAAGTCCAGGGCTACTACACACAACTCAAAAACCGTCTCGAGAGCTACAAGCCACTCAAAGCGAGAATGAGTTGGGACAATGACAGCTACAACAGCGGAAGAAACAAGCTTGTGAAGTTCGCAATTCGTGGCAAGACACTCGTTATGTTTGCGGCGCTTGCCCCAGACGATATCGTCGACGAAAAGTTCCACGTGGAATATAACAGCGCGAAAAAATATGTTGACGTGCCAATGATGATAAGAGTTAAAGGGCCGTTGAAATGCAAGCACGCAAGCGAAATGATTGACTTGGTGTGCGCAAAATTCGGGCTGACTTTTGTTGAAGAAAAGAACGACGACTACTCGCAACCTTATGACACAACAGAGTCGCTGATTGAGAGAAATCTTATCAAGGTTTACGCGGACGGCGATCTCAATTCCGCCGATGTTATCATGGCGAAATTTGGTCAACAAGGCTTGCATTTGATTGCGGCGACTGACAACGAAGAAGAACGCGCGGAAGAAGTCGCGGAAGTTGAACAGCCAGAAGAACTCGAAAAGGCCGAAGAAATTGTCGACAATTCCGTTGGAAAAGAAGTCGAAAATGACGGCGAAAGCGAGGTCGCGGCAGAAGTCGAACAGTCAGAAGAAGAAAACGACGGAAGCGACTATATAATAGTCGAAGGCAAAAAAGTTTATGTGTCTCTGAGAAGAAGCTTTTTGTCCAAACTGACGCAAGTTGACAGTGGAATACAAAAATATTATGAGACGATAAAAAATCATATTCTTGGATACAAAAACGTAAAATCAAGGATAAGTTGGAGCAATGACACTTTCAATCGCGGGCGCGAAAAGCTCATAAAAATGTCAATTCGTGGCAAGACGCTTGTTGTGAATGTCGCGCTGTGGCCGGAAGATATCGAGCAAGACAAATATCACGTTGAGTATAACAATACTGCAAAGTATGCGGAAACTCCAATGATGATAAGAGTCAAAGGTCCGCTCAAGCTCAAGCACGCGCTCGAACTTGTGGACAAGGTTTGCGAGCGCAATGTTTTGAAATTTGTCGCGGACCAAGACGTCGATTACACTCTGCCGTACAAGACAAATGATGAGTTGATAGAACAAGACCTTATCAAAGTCGTTTATGGCGCGAAAGGTTTTGGCGCAAAAGAAGTCTAGAATGATAAAAGAAATGCCCCGTGAACAGTTTTGCTCATAGGGCATTTTTGATTGTAATTATTGGTTGTTTGCTCGGCTCGCTTATCGCGCGCAACGGCTGTCGCAACTTTTGCGATATTGGAATGGCGACAATTTGTATTGCGACTTGAACTGTCGAATGAAGTTGTTTGTGTCATTATATCCGCACAAAAAGCTGATATTTTTGATAGAATTCGCAGTGTGAGAAAGCATAACTTGCGCGTTGAAAAGTCGTGTGTGGACAAGATATTCTTTGACGCGATAGCCAGAATATTCTTTGAAAAGGTGAGACAAATAGCTCGTCGAGACAAAAAAAGTTTTTGCGATTGATGCAAGAGTAATGTTTTCGCCAAAGTGCGCGTCGATATATTGACGAATGTTCAAGGCAAGTTGATTGGAGCGCAACGCGTTTTTCTCAGGGAACTTTCTGTATATGTGGACAAGCAGTTTTGTAATCTCTGACACGACGGCAATGTCCGCAAGCGCTTGCTTTTTCTCGCGTTCGCAGAAAATGTTGTAGAATATATCGCCAAAAACTTGGTCGGCAAGTTCGTTCAGCGACAATACGTGGCAAAAGTCGGCAGGGCGAAGTTTGAGCATATTCACAAGGTCGATATCAAAGGCATTTTCCACTTGCAAAGGGTCCAAATCTATTACATATCGACAATAATCGGCGCTTGCGTTGCTGAGCGAGTGTTTTTCGAATGCGTTGAGAAGCGCGATTGACGGGGCGTTTATCTTGTAAAATTTGTCGGCAATTTGCATTTCTACATAGCCTTTTGTGACAAAAATAATTTGATAACCCTTGTGCAAGTGCAAACTTGTCGAAGAAAGAGTTATTGCGCCGTCCTTGTATGCAAAATCAGTCAAAAGATTGTTCATAAGTCAATTGTAACACTATTTTGTGGCTTTTTCAACCAAATAGAGCAGGTTTTGCATACTTTTGTATTAAAATAGGCGATAAATTTGTTTTGCAATGTGATACAATATAACTAATAAAGCTTACAAAAAGGCAGTTTGAACAAGCGACAAATAAAAAACATTTGCAAAAGCAGTTAAAAAAGCGAACAATCAAAAAGCATTTACAAAAAGCAGTTTAAACAAAAAAACAAGCCTTGGCAAAAAATAACTTTGGAGAAATGAATGGAAAAAGTAATTGAAAAAATTTGTGTAGAAACCCCAATCAAAGTTGGCAACGTTGACTTGCCCAACAGAATTGTTTTGCAACCTATGGAAGGTTGCGACGGAGAGTTTGACGGCGCAATTGGCGAGTTGACGGCAAGAAGATATATGCGTTTTGCCGAGAGTGGCGCGGCGATAATTTGGTTGGAAGCGGTGGCGGTTTGCAAAGAAGGCAGAGCCAACCCTCGACAATTGTTTTTGAACGACGGCACAAAAAGTTCTTTCGAAAAGTTGATAAAAGATATAAAAGCGCGCGCGCAAGAGAAGTTTGGCGTTGCGCCCTTGGTTGTTATGCAAATGACACACAGTGGCAGATACAGCAAGCCAAATGGTTCGCCCGAGCCACTGGTCGCTTATCGCAACGCCGTGTGGGAGAGCGGAAAAGAGACGCTCCCTTACAAGATTGTCAGCGACGAATATTGCGACAACATTGTTGTCAATTATGCCAAGTCGGCGAAGTTGGCGACAGAAGTCGGCTTTGACGCGGTTGACGTAAAGTGTTGCCACGGCTATTTGTTCGACGAGTTTTTGAGCGCGTTCGACCGCGACGGCAAATATGGCGGTTCGTTGGAAAACAGAACGAGACTATATTTTGATTGCGTTTCCGCCGTTCAAAACAATATTGGCGAGAAAATGTTTGTCACAACGCGATTGAATGCGTGTGATTGTTTTGACTTTCATTGCGGTTATGGCGTGAACGAAAAAAACGAAATTGACTTGACTGAGACAAAGTGGATAATCTCGCATTTGAGAGAAAAAGGCGTCCGCCTTGTCAATTTGTCAATCGGCAACCCTTATGTGATTCCGCATATCAATCGCCCTTGTCTCAACGCTCCAGAGAGCGGAGAAGTGGGACTTGCGAGAATTTGGAAGGTTACGCAAGAGATTCAACAAGCTTTTGGCGATATGACAATCATCGCGTCGGGGCTGACTTTTCCGCAAGAAAAGTGTATGGAATATGCGAACGAAATGCTTGACCAAGGCGTGGCAAAAATGGTCGGTTTTGGCAGAATGAGTTTTGCTTATCCACAATTTTTCCAAGATTATATTCGAGACGGCAAGTTGGACAAAAACAAATGCTGTCTCAGATGCTCCAAATGCACCGAGCTTATGCGCAACGGCAGTGTGACAGGTTGCCCGATAAGAGACAAAGAAATTTATATGCCGTTGTATCAAAAATTTGTGTTGAAAAAGGAGAGCTTATGATTGCGATTGTAACTGGCGGAACGCGAGGCATTGGACTTGCGATTGTGCAACATCTTGTCGAAAGTGGCTATACGTGTGTGGTTGGCGCGAGAAAAACGAGCGAAGCATTGCAAGAATACGCTCAAGCAAACAAGTCAAAAGTTGACTTTTGCGCGTGTGATATCGCGAGCGAAAGCGACAGAAAAAACTTGCTAGACTTTGTTGTAAACAAATATTCGAGCGTTGATTTGCTTGTCAACAACGCTGGCGTAGCGCCAAAAGTGCGCAAAGATATGTTGGATATCACAGAAGACGACTTTGACTTTTTGTTGGATATCAATCTCAAAGGCACTTATTTTCTTACTCAAATTGTCGCGAAACAAATGATTGAGCAAAAAAGTGGCAGAATAATAAATATCTCGTCAATGTCGTCTTACACCGCGTCGGTCAATCGCGCGGAATATTGCATCGCCAAAGCTGGCATATCAATGATAACAAAGCTTTTCGCGACGAAACTCGCCGATTTTGGCGTGGGCGTTTTCGAGATTATGCCGGGCATTATTGAGACGGATATGATAAGCTCGGTCAAGGGCAAATATGACCAACTCATCGCCGACGGGCTGACGCCAATCAAAAGGCTCGGCAAGCCAAGCGACATTGCGAAGTGCGTAATTGCGATTGCGAATGGCAATCTTGATTTTTGCACAGGCACGGTCATCAACGCCGACGGTGGCTTCCATATGAGGAGATTGTAATGGAAAAATTTGACGCAATTATCGTTGGAAGCGGCGCGGCCGCTTATTCCACAGCGGACTGGTTGTTCAAATATGATATCAAAAACATTGCGATTGTCACAGAAAACAGACTTGCAGGCACGTCTCGCAACACTGGCAGTGACAAGCAAACTTATTACAAAATTTCTATGGTCGGCGACAGCCTCGACAGCAACTTGCAAATGGCGCAATCTATGTTCGACGGCGGAAGTATGAACGGCGATATTGCGCTGATAGAAGCGAGCAACAGCGCGAGATGTTTTTTGCGTTTGGTCGAATATGGCGCGCCCTTTCCGACAAACGAATTTGGCGAATATGTCGGCTATAAGACTGACCACGACAACACAGCGCGCGCGACGTCTTGCGGACCTTTGACGTCCAAGTTTATGACGGAATGTTTGGAGAAAAAAGTTTGCGCAAACGGCACAAAAATTTTTGACAAGACGCAAGCCTTGCAAATAATTGTCCAAGATAATGTGACCGCAGGCTTGATTGTCGCGAACGGCGACAACGAAATGCAAGTCTTGCAAACGCGCAATGTCATTCTTGCGACAGGGGGAGAAGCGAGCGTTTATCGCGACAGTGTCTATCCTTTGGGGCAAAGCGGTGGCAGCGCGCTCGGCATAAACGCTGGCGTGACCTTGCACAATTTCCAAGAATGGCAATATGGAATGTCATCGACAAAATTCCGTTGGAATGTGTCGGGCAGTTATCAACAAGCGATTCCGAGATATGTTTCCGTTGACAAAAACGGCGTGGAAAAGGAGTTTCTCGCGGACAGGTTCAACAGTCCGCAAGACGCCTATAATATGGTTTTTCTCAAAGGTTATCAATGGCCTTTTGACAGCAAAAAAACTGACGGCTCGTCACAAATTGACTTGCTTGTCAACGATGAGATATCGCGTGGCAACAAAGTATTTCTTGACTTTCGGACAAACCCAGTCGGTTATGACTTTGACAAACTGTCGCAAGAAGCGCAAGAATATCTTACAAACGCGAATTGCGTGTGTGACACTCCGTTGGAAAGATTGCGCAAGTTGAACGGACAGGCGATAGAAGTTTATTCAATGCGAAACATTGATTTGTCGCAAGAAATGTTGCAAATTGCAATTTGCGCGCAACACAACAATGGCGGACTTGGCATTGACAGCGATTGGCAAACAAACGTCAAAGGAGTGTTTGCGGTGGGAGAAGTCGCGGGGACTTTTGGAGTATATCGACAGGGCGGAAGCGCGCTCAACAGCACTCAAGTTGGTGGGCTGCGTGTGGCGCAATATCTTGCGAGCAAACAGCAAATGGTCGATATGGTGTTTGATTTTGACTTTTTTGTCGCAAAAGAGCGCGCATTTGTTGACAGTCATATCGCAGATGTTGACAATCTTGCGGAAGTCACAAAACACTTCCAAGCGTTGATGAGTCAATATGGCGGAGCGAGCAGAGATTGTGAAAAGTTGCAAATTATGTTGGCGGAATTGCAGGAATATATCGACGGGAAAAAGCCTTTGACAATCGCCGACAAAAAGGATATCAAAAAGTTGTATAAGTGTTGGGATATGTTGATTTGCGACTATTTCTTGTGCAAAACAATGATTGAATCAATCGCGCGCGTAGGCAGTCGCGGTGGCTCGGTGTCTTATATGAATGGAAAAATTGTCCAAGAAGAAAAAAAATATCGAGAAATGATAACTTTGACAGACAAAAATGGTATTATGTTTGTAGAGAGACGACCAATTCCGTCGCCTAACAACAATTTTGAAATGATATTGAACGACACAAAAAAAGAAAACATAACAAATGACAAACAATATTAATAGAGAAAAAGAACAGTGAAAGAAAAAGCGAAAGCAAGTGCAAGAAAGTTTTCGCTTGAAAGGAGAAAAAAATGAGTAAAAAAATTGTAACATTTGGCGAAATTATGATGAGATTGCAACCACCAAATTGCGACAGAATTGCCAACGCAAAGACTTTCGAAATCAACTTTGGCGGTGGCGAAGCCAATGTCGCGGTGTGTCTTGCCGAGCTTGGCGACGATGCGCAGTTTGTGACAAAATTGCCAGACAACGCTGTCGGAAAGGCTTGCGAAGGCGAGCTCAAAAGGTGGGGCGTTGACGCAAAGAACATTGCGTGGGGAGGAGAAAGGCTTGGCATTTATTATTGCGAAAAGGGCTATTCTTGCCGTCCGTCCAATGTGCTTTATGACCGCGCAAACAGCAGTATTACAACGATAGAGCAGAACGAGATTGACTGGCAACGCGTTTTCGACGGCGTTGAGTGGTTTCATTTTACGGGCATAACGGCGGCGCTTGGCGACAAAACTTTGCAAGAATTGCGTGTCGCGCTTGCGCAAGCGAAAAAACAAAATATCAAAGTTTCTTGCGACTTGAACTATCGCAACAAATTGTGGAGCAAAGAAAAGGCGCGCGCGGTGATGAGCGAACTTATGCAATATGTCGACGTTCTCATTGCAAACGAAGAAGATGCGAATGACGTCTTTGGCATCGCGAGCGTCGGGTCGAGTGTCGCGGACGGCAAGCTCAACATTGACAGCTACAAGAGCGTGGCGACACAAATTGAACAGCGTTTTGGCATACACACCGTCGCGATAACATTGCGCGAGTCGCAGTCCGCCAACAACAACGGTTGGTCGGCAATGTTGTATGACAAAGGCGAGTTTTTTGTCAGCAAGCATTATGACTTGGTGGTTTTGGACAGAGTTGGTGGCGGAGATTCTTTTGGCGCAGGGTTGATACACTCATTCGTCAATGGCAGTGATAGCGAATACGCGATAAATTTTGCCGTCGCGTGCAGCGCTTTGAAACACACAATCAATGGCGACTTCAACATTACAAGCCAACAAGAAGTCGAGAAATTGATAAAAGGCGGGACAAGCGGACGCGTGCAAAGATGACAGCAGTTTTTGAAAAATACTAAAATGAGAGACAGGCTGGAGCGCGCAAAGATAATAGGAATTTTTGAAAAATATTAAAACGAGAGATAAGGGGAGAGTGCAAAGATGATAGAAATTTTTGAAAAAATGGAAAAACAAGTCGTGCCTGTCGTGGTGTTAAGAAGCCTCGACAAAATCGACGAAATGTGCAAATTTTTGCTGGAAAACAAAATTTTCGTTTGCGAAATAACATACAGAACGGCTTGCGCGGCGAGCGCGGTGAAATATGTCAGCAGTCATTATCCGCAAATTTGCGTGGGCGCAGGGACGGTTTTGTCGGTCGAAATCGCGCAAAATGCGGTTGATAACGGCGCAAAGTTCCTTGTCAGTCCGGGGTCAAATCCGAGCGTAATCGCGCATTGCGTGGCAAACAATATTCCAATAATTCCTGGTGTGGAAACGGCGAGCGAGATAGAAAGAGCGCTGTCATACGGACTGGAATTGTTGAAATTCTTCCCTGCGGAAAGCGCGGGCGGAGTGAAAAAAGTCAAGGCGTTGTCAGCGCCTTACGTGGGCGTAAAATTTATGCCAACGGGCGGAATTACTGCAAGCAATGTTGGCGAATATTTGGCGGTGGACAGCGTTTGGTGCGTGGGCGGAAGCTATGTCGTGCCAAAAGAATTGTTGGGCTAATCACGTCAAAAAGTATAAAAAATCGAATAAAATATATAACAAATATAGCAAAATCAAACAAAACAAATGCAAACAAAAGGCGACAAAAGGAGAAAATATGAGAAATTTTGAAGGTTTGAACACGCGCGCGCAGTGGGTCGCGACAATGCACAAAATTGCATATCCGATAATAAAAAATATGGCGAACAACACATTGAAAGATGTTTTGCCACTTGACAACGCTGCGGAAAAGGCAAGCAAAGTCGCTTATTTGGAAGCGATTGGGCGCACTGTCAACGGGCTTGCGCCTTGGTTGGAGCTCAAAGATAGTGGAATTCTTGACGCGGAAGAAAAGGCTTTGCAAGCGGAATATCGCGACCTTACAAGAAAGGCGATGGCAAACGCGGTTGACCCGACGGCGAAAGATTATTGCGTTTGGAACAAGACTGGCAAATATCTTTTGCCACACCAGTCGGTGGTTGACGCGGCTTATTTTGCAAGCGCAATCATCAAAGCGCCACGCGAATTGTGGCAGTTGCAACCGCAAAATGTCAAAGAAAACATCTTGAACGCTTTCGAGTTGACGCTTTTGCAGAAGCCAAACAGAAGCAACTGGCTTATGTTTACGGCGGTGATAGAAGCGTGCAAATATATGCTCACGGGCAGCGCGGACGCGATGAGACTTGAGTATGCGACGTCAAAGCACTACGAGTGGTACAAGGGCGACGGCGTTTATGGCGACGGCGAAATGTTCAGTTGGGACTATTACAACAGCTATGTTATCCAACCAATGTTGGAAGAAGTTACGCGTGTCGCGAAGCCTTTGCTTGGCGGAAATGCCGACAAATATCGCTTGCAAGTGACGCGCAGTATCAAGCGTTACAGCGAGATTCAAGAAAGAATGATTGCGCCAAACGGCACATATCCGTTTCTTGGCAGGTCGATAACTTATCGCACGGCGGCGTTTTCGGCGCTTGCTCACACAGCGTGGCTAGGAATGTTGCCAAAGACGCTCGCGCCAAATCAAGTTAGATGCGCGCTGGACAAGACAATCAAAAATATGCTTTCCGCGCCGACATTTTTCGACGCCAACGGCTTTCTCACAAAGGGGCTCTATGGCAAGCAACCAAAGCTCGCAAATTACTATACCAACACGGGCAGTTTGTATATTTGTTTGGCGGTGTTTTTGCCACTTGGACTGTCGGCGAAAAACAAATTTTGGGCGTCGGACAACACCTTGACCACTTGGGAAAGAGTGTGGAGCGGCGAAAATATGAATGACGACGAAAAACTCGAAATGAGGAAAAAAATATGAAATCTGCAATTTTGACAGACAATCTTTATGATGCAAGACGCGTTTTTGACAAAGAAATTATGGAAAAACTTGGCGACAGTTTTGGAGTTGACAGCCAAATTTTTACAAAGAAAGACGTTTTGCAAGAGAGATTGCTTTTGACTGAAATGATATTTTCAACTTGGGGAATGCCACATTTTTCCGCGGAGGAAATCAAGCGATATTTGCCAAATTTGAGATATGTTTTCTATGCCGCAGGCAGTGTGCAAGCGTTTGCGAAAGAGTTTCTTGACGCTGGAGTGAGAGTTTTCAGCGCGTGGCAAGCCAACGCAATCCCTGTCGCGGAATATGCTTTTGCGGAAATTGTCCTTGCGACAAAAGGGTTTTTCCGCGCGAGCAGACATCACAAAATCTATCACAAAGCCAACAAATTCGCCAACAATTGTGGCGGAAATTACAAGAGTAAGATTGGAATTCTTGGCGTCGGCTCAATCGGCTCAATGATATGCGAAAAGCTCAAAACTATCGCTTGCGAAGTGTATTATTTTGATCCGTTTTTGGACAAAAATAAGGCGGCAAAACTCGGCATAAAAGAAGCGACTTTGGAAGAAATATTTGCGAAATGCAATGTCGTTTCCAATCACCTTGCCAACAAAGAAGAATTGAACGGCGCGCTAAACTACGAATTGTTTGCGAAAATGCCGTCTTTTGCGACTTTTATCAACACGGGCAGGGGCAAGCAAGTTGACGAAAATGGCTTGTGCAAAGCATTGCGACAAGACAAAACTCGCAGCGCGTTGTTGGACGTGACTTGCAAAGAGCCAACAAGTTTTTTCAGCCCAATCAGGCGCAGGGGCAACATTATTGTCACGCCACACATTGCAGGCAGTCTTGGACGAGAAGTTGTCAGAATGGCGCAATATATGGTTGACGAAGCGGACAGAGTGTTGAACGGCGAGAATGCAAAATTCGAAGTTACAACGCAAATGCTCGCGACAATGGCGTAAGAAAAGAGCGAAACTAAAAGTAAAAAAAGTTAAAAAATTAGAGTAAAAAACAAAACAAAACGCGAGCTTTTGCAAGCGATAAATATTGTGACGTGGCGCAATAGTAATCAAATTTTTACAAGAAAAAATAAGCAAAAGTAAGGAACATTTGCAAGGAGAAATATGGAAATAGGCTTTACAACAGTAACTTTCAGAAAGAAATCACCAGAAAAAATCGTCGCAATCGCGCTCAAAAACGATATTAAAAATATCGAGTGGGGCGGTGACGTGCATTTGCCACCTTGTGATATCGACAAGGCAAAAAGTCTCAAAGCCTTGACTGACAAGTGTGGAATCAACAATTTTTCTTATGGAAGTTATTATCGCGTGGGCGAAAATGACCTTGACAAATTTGACAAAATATGCGCAATCGCTCATATTATTGGCGCGCAAACAGTGAGAATTTGGCTCGGCAACAAGTCGAGCAAAGAGACAAGCGAAAGCGAAAGCGAGCGATATGTACAAGAAATTCGCGCTTTGTGCGACATTGCGCAAGGGTATGACTTGGTTGTGGCGAGCGAATTCCACAACAACACGTTCAATGACAACGGCAAAGGCGCGGTTGAGTTTATTCAACGAGTTGGCAAGGATAATTTGATGACAATGTGGCAACCGTTTGGCGATGACCAAATCGACATTGAAAATTTGATTGCGACAATGCCATATTTGAGAGAAATTCACGTTTTCAATTGGCTCGGCAATTGTCGCAAGCCGTTGGCGCAAGGCAAAAAGAAATGGACTGACTTTCTGGACATTTGCAACAAATATTGCCAAGCTTTGCCGACAAAAAACAAAGATATCATTTGTGTGTTAGAATTTGTCAAGGGCGACAGCGCGCGAGCCTTCAAAAAAGACGCCCAAACGCTGAAAGAGTGGCTTGCAAATTTGTAATAGAAAACGATAACTGGTATGGATATTGTCAACAAGTTGAGTAAAATTTACACAGTTCGAAAGTTGTTAAAGGGGAGAAAATGAAACAAGTAATTTTGATTATGGTTGACACTCAACGCCAAGATATGTTGAGCTGTTACAGCGAAAGCGCTCCGCGCACGCCCAATTTGGACGCGCTCGCAAATGACGGAGTGACTTTTTCCAACTCATTTACTTGTCAGCCAGTTTGCGGTCCTGCGCGCTCGGCGATATTTACTGGGCTTTTTCCGCACAGCAACGGAATGGTCGCAAACTGCATGCAACTTGGCGAAAATGTCAAAAATGCAGGTCAATGGCTGACTCCGCAAGGCATTGAGTGCGCCTATATCGGCAAATGGCATTTGGACGGCGGAGATTATTTTGGCTATGGCAAGTGCGCGAATGGCTACAATCCACAATATTGGTATGATATGCGCAATTTTCTTGACGAATTGCCAAGCGATGCCGCTCGCAAATTGAGCCGTGTAAATATGAATTTGCGCGTTGACGACCCGCGAGAAGAAGATACTTTTGCGCACAGATGCGCGGACAGGGCAATCAAATTTGTGGAAGAATTCAAAGAAAAAGACTTTTTCTTGACAATGTCGCTCGACGAACCGCACGACCCTAGCGTGTGTCCAAAGCGGTTTTTCCAACAACTTAAGAGAGAAAAATTCGCGTTCAAGCGCTCGCCAAATTGCAAGGCGAAGTTGGACGGAAAGCCACCGCACCACACGATTTTTGCGAAAAAGTTCAAACATATTCCGTTTTTCGTGTTGAAAAAAAGCGCGAACGCGTTGTTTGCGTGCGACAAATTTTGTGATTATGAGATTGGGCGCGTGCTCGACAAGGTCAAAGAATTGGGCGAAAACCCGTTGATAATCTACACATCCGACCACGGCGATATGCTGTTGTCGCACAGTTTGATGGGCAAAGGTTGCGTTATGTACAACGAAATTACAAAAATACCGTTGATAATCAGCGGTGGGAATTTTGAGAAAGCCGTCAACTCGACGCCTGTCTCGCACATCGACTTGTTGCCGACGATAATGGACTTTTTCGGCGTGAAAATTCCAAAAATGTTGCAAGGCGAGCCTATCCAAAAGCTTGCAAAAGACAGTGAAAGAAATGTCTTTGTCGAGTTTACGCGATACGAAGTCGACCACGATGGCTTTATGGGCTTCCAGCCGTCAAGGTGCGTTTGCAATGGCAAATTTAAGCTCGTCATCAACTTGTTGTCGAGCGACGAATTCTATGACTTGCAAAGCGACCCTTATGAAAAAATTAATCGAATTCTCGACGAAAATTGCTCGCAAACGCGCGACAAAATGCACGACGATTTGATTGAACATATGAATTCTACTCGCGACGTCTATCGCGGTTATTATTGGTTGTGCCGACCTTGGCGCAAAAATGTGACGGCAACTTATGACTTTTGTGGCTATACAAGACAGTTGCAAGAAGAAGACTTTGTGCAACTTGACTATAACACAGGGCTCGCAATGAAAGATTCCGTCAGAAAAAAATAGCGCGCGTTGGCAATTGCTTTTTGAAAGATTGCAACAGAAAAAAAAGAG
>JAVXBP010000033.1:0-16364 GCA_036659935.1 Clostridia bacterium | reverse complement strand
GCTTAATTTAATATTTGCAGAATAGGTATCATTAGGTTGTCCAAATAGAGAAATACAGAAGTATAAAGGCGCATTTTCGCCAGTTTTTTGACGCATTTTCGCCAGCTTTTCTACTAACTTTTGACGCATTTTCGCCATCATTTTTGCTGATTATCGCCATTTTTTGACGCGTTGCCGTCAGTCTTTTTTGTCTCGCCTTTTTGCTCAATTTGCGCAATATTATCTTTTGCGCGAGCAAATTTTGACGGTTTTTTTATCTTTTTCTTTCTTACGACATAGCCGCCTTCTATAATAAAAGTAAAGCACAAGCCGTGAGGTTTGTTCGAGCGCGCAAGAATTTTGCAACCGCACTCGTCGGCTATCGCCTTTGCAATCGCAAGCCCCAACCCAGTGCCACCGGCAGAACGCGAGCTGTCCGCGCGATAGAATCTTTGGAAAAGTTTGCTAACTTCTTCTTCTGCGACACCCGGTCCGTTGTCTGACACGCTGATAGTAATTTTCTCGCCGTCAGAGCGCAAAATAAGTCGCACTTTATCATTTGGAAAAACATATTTTATCGCATTGTCCAACAAAATTATCACAAGCTGTTTGAGCTTGTTTTTGTCGAAAATGCACTCAACATTCGGTTGCAAGTCAGTCTCGACGTGCCTGTTCGCCATTTCTCCAATCGTAACAAAAGGCTCGGCAACGTCATCAAGAAAGTCAGTCAAATTGATATTTTCGAGCTCAAGCGCGACCGATTTTCTTTCCGAACGGGACAATTGCAGCATATCTTTGACCATTTTTTTGAGCCTATTGAGCTCGTCCATTGAGCTGACAAGCTTGTCGGAGACTTCTTCGACAGTGCTGTTTGGCGTCGTCAAAATGTTGGAAATGTTGGACTGCACCACCGCGAGCGGCGTGTTGAATTCGTGCGAAATGTCAGAAACAAGTTGCTTGTTTCTCTCCAATTGTTTGTCATATGGCTTGACCTGATAACTCGCCAAAAGCGCCGAAAATATCAATTGCAAGCCAAAAAATATCGCTATTATCGTGAATGAAATATAGATTGTGTTTGTAAAAATGACTGATTCTTGTTCAATATTGTAATAAACAACGATATTGACAGCGCCAATATCGTTGGAAATGGTATATTTTTTTGTTAAACACGTATAAGATTGTCCGTCAATCTCGACCGATTTGTTTTGTTTGATAGCTTCAAATTTACGGCTCAATTCTTTCTTTGAGCTTCCGATATGTTTGTCCTCAATTCTCTCGCCGTTCTCGTCAAAATAAGTGATATAATAGAGTGGCGCAAGATAATGGTCGGCAGTGTCGCTGTCAATGCAGTCAGCCACCGACATAAAATTTGTAAAGCTCGTCGCGACGTCTTTTGTGCGCAAAGTAATCTCTTGCCCAATAAACAACACAAGCAAGCCCGCGCTCAACAAAAGCATAATCAACGGGAAAAGACTGTTGAAAATTGTTATCTTTTTCCGCTCAAGATTGACAACCTGTTCATCTGTAAGGCCACCTTTAATTCTCATCTTTGTCGCACCACATGTAGCCGACATTTTTGATAGTTCTGAGATATCCGCCGCAGCCATTGCTTTCCAAAATTTTTCTCAAATTGCTGATATACACCTCAGTAACGGTCATAATCGTGTCGCAATCAAAGCCCCAAATTCTGTTGAACAATTGCTCTTTTGGGATAATAATATTGCGGTTTCTGACAAAATATTCGAGCACGTCATAGATTTTGCCGGACAATTTGATATAATTGCCGTCAATCATAAACATTTTGTTGTGGAAGTCAAGTTCCATATTTTTGAACACATATTTGTCGTGAAAGTTGTTGTTGTAACGGCGCAAAACCGCCTCAACTCTCGCAATCAATTCGTCGCGCTCAAATGGCTTTGTAATGTAATCATCTGCGCCCAATCTCAAGCCTTCTACCTTTTTTTCTTGGCTGTCAAGAGCGGTGAGAATAATCAATGGACAAACGCTTTTTTGTCTCAAACGGTTCAAAAGTTCCAAACCGCCCAATTTTGGCAACATCAGGTCAAGCAATATCAAATCATAACTTTCCGTTTGCGCCATAAACAAACCATCTTCGCCGTCGTATGCGCTTTCGCATTCGCCGAGTGGTCTGAGCATCGTTTTGATGCTATCGTTCAAAGAGTTGTTATCTTCAATAACTAAAAATTTCATTTTATCTCCATTCTTGTGCTATATTAACTATTCCTTAATCATTATAACAAACAAATTTACAAAAAGCAAGAATTTTTCCATAATTGTTAATTTTTTACCAAAATAACTTTGCCAAATATTTTCGCTTTTCACACTGCTAGAAACTCTCTTTCGAGCCGAGCTTTCCGCCTTTTGCGCGAGTAAGAACTTAATTTCAAGCCGAGCTTTCCACTTTTTGCGCGAGTGAAAACTTAATTCCGAGCCAAGCTTTCCGCTTTTTGCGCGAGTAAGAACTTGCCCCTTTTATTCGAGATTTGCCCAATCAATAAGTTCCTTTTTGTAGAAATATTTTTTGTCTCTTTCGCCAATAAAACGCATTACTTTGCAAGGGTTTCCGACCGCGACAACATTGTCCTCGATGTCTTTTGTCACGACGCTACCTGCGCCAATCACGACATTGTTGCCAACTTTCACTCCCG
The DNA here is from genome assembly GCA_036659935.1 of Clostridia bacterium. GTDB lineage: Bacteria > Bacillota > Clostridia > Christensenellales > UBA3700 > JAVXBP01. The sequence goes on along the minus strand of JAVXBP010000033.1, from coordinate 13,716 downwards.
GCAAAATTATCACGCCAGCCCCAATCCAAACATTGTCGCCAATCACAACGTCCTTGTTGAACTGACAGCCTTTTTCTCTGAGCGAAGGCTCAACCGGGTGTCCAGCCGTCGCGACGATGACGTTTGGCGCGAACATAACGTTGTTTCCGACAATAATATTGCCGTCGTCAACAAGCGTAAGATTGAAATTTGCATATACAAAATTGCCAAAAGAAACGTGCTTTCCGCCCCAATTCGAACGCAACGGCGGCTCAATGTAACAGCCTTCACCAAGCGCGCAAAACATATCCTTGAGCATAGCTTCGCGCTTTGCCAATTCGCTCGGACGCGTCGCGTTGAAGTCATACAATTTTTCCAAGCACTTTATTTGCTCGCGCATAATGCTATCGCCTGTCGGCAAATATATCAAACCTTTTTCCATTCTTTCTTCTTGCGTCATAATTTTCTCCTTGCGCTCCACAAACGTTGTTCTGCGCTCTTAAATTGTAACAGTTGACCGCAAAAAAATCAATAGTTGGCGAACTTTTTGTTAAAGTTTTTGATAATTTAATTTGCACGCGCCATTTTTTGGCGCAATGACCAGCGCTCTGACATTGGATGCGTCGAAGTCTATCTCGAATTTGAATGAATTTGCCATTTTTTCTCCTTGACAAAAACAAAATTTTGTCATATACTTATATTGTGCTCGTGGGGTGGTTTTTTTTGTTTCGGAAATTACAATCTTTTTGTTGTCGAATGTTACTTGACTGTCTTTCCCGAATGTAATTACAATTTTGTCGATTGGACGGCGTTTGCTTTAACTGCCGCCTTGCGAGCGCAATTTTTTTTCTCAACGGCTTTTTACCGGGTGAAAACGTGAAAAAAAGTCAAATTTATCATAAAAATAAAATAATTTTTGACACACAAAAGTGTTCGGTGAAAAGAAATTTTAGTTACTTTTTGCTTGCGAATTTTGACACACAAAAGTGTTCGGTGAAAACGTCCTTTGGGGGAGCAAATTTGACACACTTTTTGACACACTTCTTTAAGAAAAAACGCAATAATATAATACCATTGTTATAAAAAGCAATAAAAAAATAGCTCCAAAAACGCGTATTTCTCTCAAAAGTGGCATTTTCGGAACTATTAAACTATTGGTGACTCCACGGGGATTTGAACCCCGGTAGCAGCCGTGAGAGGGCTGAGTCTTAACCGCTTGACCATGGAGCCATACCTTTAGCTTTAGTATCTTATCATAATTTTGTTATTTTGTCTATTAAAATTTAGCAAATTTATTAAATGACTTTCAAATTTTACCTTTATTTATATTTTGCCACTTAATTTTAATAATTGACCTACAACTTTTGCATTTATTTGAAGATATTTACATTTTGTCGCTCAATTTGTTTGCAATCATCTCACATTGTTTCCAAATTCTAACTATACTTTTGCAATTATTTTGCTCAATTTGCTTTGTCTATCGAGTTTTTTCCAATTATTGCAAGGAAAATAAAAAAGTCCTTGCTTTGCTCATTGTTTTGCGATATAATATTTGTATCAAACTATTTGACAATGATATTTTTCGATATTATTGCGGAGGCTGACAATGGACACAAAGCAACTTGCTTCTCAACCTATTTTCTTTGAACGCAACAGAGTATTCCGCGTATATTTGGGCGGTTTGCAATATCACGATTTGCTTGGCGACAAGGCGGAGGACAATTTCTTCCCAGAAGAATGGCTTGCCAGCAAAGTCAAAGCTATCAATCCAAAATATTTTGGCCCGCGCGACGGAGTGTCGAAGATTCAAGACACCGAGCTGTTTTTCGACGACTTGTTGGAAAGCGAAAAAGAGCTTATTCTTGGCGGAAGACGCTATGACTGTCTTGTAAAATATCTCGACAGCGCCATTCGTTTGCCAGTGCAAGTGCACCCGACTCCTGAGTTTTCTCGCAAGCATTTCAATTCAAGTTATGGCAAAACCGAGGCGTGGCTTGTGATTGCGACGAGAGAAAATGCGAAAATATATTTCGGCTTCAAGGACAAAATTGACAAAGAAACTCTGTCAAAGCTCGAAGAACGCAGCTTGGAAGAAAAAGATATTATGTCGACTGTTTTGTCGTCGGTTGACGCAAAAGTTGGCGACGTTTATCTCATCAACGCAGGGCTCATTCACGCTATCGGCGCAGGTTGCACAATCATAGAAGTGCAAGAGCCGACTGATTTTACAATTCAACCAGAAAATTGGTGCGGCGATTATCACATAACCGAAAACGAAAAGTATATCGGGCTCGACAAGTCGACCGCCCTTGACTGCTTCAACTTCGATATGTTTGGACCGCAAGCCATTGTCAAAGCTCGCAAAATGCCGCGCGTTGTCATCGAGACGCCGACATACAAAAAGGAAGTTTTGATTGATTATGACGACACGCCTTGCTTTGCAGAAAACCGTCACACTCTCGTCGGCGGAAGCTTTGTAATGCCCTACGCGCCGTCCGTTTGGATATGCCTTGACGGCAACGCAACGATTACTGGCGCAAGCTATTCGCGCAAACTGACCAAAGGCGACTATTTCTTCTTGCCTTATTGCGCGGAAAGAAAATTCGCAATCAATGGCAACGGCGTTTTTGTTGAGTGCTTGCCGAGCAAACAAAATTAATCGCATCGCGCGCTCAAAACCTGACTAATCTAAACTGCGACTTTAGAAAAGTCGAGTTGTTGATAATTATAAATTAATATTGCACAAGCAAAAAGACAGCTTTTCTCGAAAAGCTGTCTTTCTTTTTTTGAGTTGGTCGCTTTTTGCTAACTTTTTCGAAGTTGGTCGCTTCTCGCGCTTTATTTTACAAAAATTTTCGTGCAAGGCGCAGTTCCATTCAAGATATCCTTGATGCAATATTGTGGGCTTGCGATATAGACTTCCGTGCCGTTTTGCGCTGGCACTTTGATATATTCCAATTTTGCGCCCGCGCCATTCGCCCCTTTGCGAGACGAACCTTTGCAAGATTTTTGACAAGCGGATATCGCTTCCGCAAGCTCATATTTGTCCTTTCCGACTATCTCTTTGATAAGAGTTGACGGGTCGTTAGGGTCGGCGTATATGCCGAGTGTCGAGGTGTAGATGAGCAACTTTTTGCATTTTACAAGGTCGGCGACTTGCGATGCAGTCTCGTCGTTGTCCACACAATGCGCAGGTTGACAGCCTTCTGCCTCCAACTTTTGCAACTCGAATTTAATAATTTCTTCGTTGGAAAGCGGGTCATTATAGTTGATAATCGGGATAGCATTTTGCGCCGGGCAACGCAACAAAAGTTTCTTGAGATATTCTCTTTTTGTGGCGTTGTTGAAGTGTTGATGCTCGACAAGAATTTGTCTTACGGAATATTTTGGGTCGATATATTCGCGATAATTTTCCATAAGAATAGCTTGTCCTTGCGCTGCGTAATCGGTTTTGACATCGGCATATTCGCCGTTGAGTTCAAAGCCGTTGCGCTTGACAAAGTCCAGCCTTCCAATCTCGGTCGCGCCGCTGGTGACCCAAATATAACCAGGCACAAGCTCGCGAGAAATTCTTGAAATTATGTTGTAATTTATATCGCCCCACGCCGTGTTAACAAGCGCCATTGAGCCGACTTTGCCGACCAATTCTACATCAAATTTGTCCATTTGTAACTCCTTGCAATCACAATTGTATCAATTGTATACTGTTTTTGACTTTTAATTTTTTAATATTTTCTCTCAACTTCCCAACATTGCCTTTGACAAGTTGCGGGCATTTTTCTTGCAATTCAACTATTGCGGCGTCGACAATTTGTTGGCTTGTCTTGTCCACAATCACGTCAAAATTTGTCAAACTATCCAAAATTCCACATTCGACAAAAGGCAAATAACCGCACAAACAAACCGTTTCTTGGAAGTCTTTAATTGAGCAAATCGCCTTGCGAATTTGACTTTTCGCATATTCTTTGCCCGCGACTTCAATCACGCGATTGAGCGACGCGCCGACAAAATAATCTATATAATCTTCCATAACAAGCACTCGAAAACCGACTTTCTCAGCCAATTTTCTCGCATAATCAAAAGCTTGTTTTTGCGGAGAGATTACAAGATAATTGTCCACTACGCCACTTCCTTTCTATTGTCTGCAAAAATAGTAAAATTTTCTATTCTATACGCGACAGCCTTGACCGCCACGCCCTTGTCAGTGCAATTTTTCTCGCTTTGCTTGCTCGATATCAAATTAAGCACGCCATTTGCGCCAACTTCCACACTCACCGTGCCGTCTTTGTCAGTGCGATAAACTTGCGCAAAGCCAGTCAAATCGTCGTCTTCTTTGACGTCGCGATAAAGGTCAAGCCTGTCAAGCGTCTCTTTTCTTGGGTGTCCATAACTCTCGCCGTTCGTGCTGATAACCGCATATTCCGCGTCAATTTTCTCAAGAAATTTTTCGCTCGTAGAGCTTTCCGAGCCGTGGTGACCGACTTTCAAAACGTCCGCGTCAATGCCTTCAAGCCTATTGTTTTCGAGCAAATATTTTTCTGTCGCAAAGTTTGCGTCGCCAGTGAATATTATGCTTCGTCCGCCATATTCCAAGTTGCAAATCGGAGAAACGCTGTTGAGTTTTTCGCCGTTGCCCTTTTTCAAGACAGGATAATCGACTTTGTCAAAGCTGTGACAAGTCATTTTCCAACCACTGCCAGCAAGCTCAAACTCGCCAACATTTTGTCGCAAAATCGCTTTCTTTGTCTCAGAATTTTCTATATATGTCTCTTTTTTGCACTCAATTGCAAGGTCGCGCCAGGTGTTGGAAATGTCGGAATTTTCGTCCGCGACTGGCAAATATATCTCTTTGACGTCATAATTTGTCAGCAACTTTTTGCCTTCTCTGATATGGTCATAGTCAGTGTGTGAGAACATAAGATAATCAATCGTTGTGACTTTTGCGCTTGTCAAAAGACTCTCAAAAGTTGTCCACGGGCTTGGAGTATGTAACTTGCTGCCTATGTCAATCACCATATTTTTGCCGTCGGGCAACTGCACAAAAATGCCGTCGCCTTGCCCCACGTCAACGATGTTGACAACCATTTTTTCACCTTCGATAGGGGTTATTCCAATCGTTGGCTTGTCATTATCTTGTGGCGCGAAACCAAACATTTCTTTGATTGTTTGGAAGAATGACGGGTTGAAATAGCACGCCAAGCTGACCGCGACAATCGCCACAATCAACAAGATTACTATCGCGACGGTCAATTTTTTCATCAATTTTTTGTCTTTTTTGACTGCTTTTACGCCCTTTTTGACCGACTTTTTGACTTCTTTTTCTACTTTTCCGCGCACTTTGTCAGACACGCTTTTGTCCGACTTTGAACTTTTTTGAGTTGAGTTTGCGCCTTTGCCACTTTGAGTTTTTTTCTTTTCCACTATCAATCCTCTGAGAAATATTCTATCATTTTTGCTTTCTTTGGTGGTTTGTTGTCACCGTGTTTTGTAAAACTTATTGTGATTGTCGCAATAATAACAAATATTATCGCATAGACAAACATTGACCTTTCCGAGATATTTTCTATCACAAGCCCTGCAAAATATGGCGTTATCGCTTGCGCGACCATTGCAAAAATATAATAGAAACCAGTATATTTGCCAACGTTGCTCCCCTTGGACAGCTCCGCCACCATTGGGAATGTGTTGACGTTTACGCACACCAAGCTAAAGCCCGAAAGAATGAAACACAACGGAAACCAAACTTGAACAAACGGGGTCGACGCCGTCATAAAAAAGCAAGGAACATACGCCGCGATTGAGATAACAAGTCCGATTGCAATCGTCGCTTTTCTGCCCCACTTCGCCGCCATAATCGCCACTGGAACAAGCGCAATCGCTCCGCCAATGCCGTTGATAAGGTTGATTGTGCCGATAAAGCCGTCGGTGAACTTGAGCACGGTTGTGCCATAAACCGACAAGTGCGTTTTGACCGCGTTGAAGCCCATAAACCAAAAGAAAACCGTGAACAAAATGAGCAACAACGATATCATTTTCTTTTTTCCGAGTTTTTCGTCGCCACTTTTTTCTTCTTCGTCGACGATATTCCATTGTTTTTCTTCCGCAAATCGTTGCGCGACAAACTTATTTTCCCTTACTGTACATAGATATGCTACAAGAACCGCAAGCATTACTCCGCCGAGCACAAGAAACAACGCGATATGCGATTGATATCTTTCTTTTGCGAGCGCCTTATAGAGCAACATTGACGCCATTCCGCCAGCTCCGCCCATAAAAGTGATGACCGCGTTGGCTTGCGAGCGCAAAGGTTTTGGCGTAACGTCAGGCATAAGCGCGACCGCAGGCGAACGGAATGAGCCCATCGCCACAAGCAAAAGCACCAACACTGCAATAAAGCAAACCGCAATCGCAGGATTGGCTTTTGTAGTCGCCGCCGCAAGCGCGAGTTGCGCCTCGAATTTCGCGTCGAGAAAGCTGTTGTACATCGCAAGGTCATTGCCTTGCAATTTGACACCGCTCGCGACTTGGTCGACAAGCGCCTTATATTCCGCGCCAAGAAAATTCTGGTCGAGACCATAGGCGGTCAATTTGTCGAGCTCGTTGATGCCGAGCGACATAATTTTGCGATATTGAGCGAATTCTACAAGCGACAAAATCACGATGAAAACCACCGCGATAAGCGTCCCCCAAAAGATAAATTTGGTACGCTTGCCACTTTTGCCCGGTTTTGCCTTGTCGCTGAGCGACCCAAACAACGGCAAAAGCACAATCGCGAGCATATTGTCGAGACCCATTACAAGACCATAATTGCTTGCGCTGAGCCCGAAAACACGATTGAGAATGAGAGGCATAATATAATCATAAACTTCCCAAAAGCACATAATTCCCATAAACGCAAAACCAACAAAAATAGTGCGTTTATAGTCTAAACCAAGTGAATTTCTCTCTTTTTTCCCCAAAATCTTTCTCCTACAATTTGTTACCTTAATGATAACATATCGCGCGGAAAATGTCCATAGGCAGAACAAAAAGTTTGAATTTTTGTTGCATTTTTCTTACTTTTTCGACAAAAAGAAGCCAACCACTGCAAAGCGCCGTGATTGACTTCTTCTATATCCAACTTTCGGGAAGGAAACTGTCAAATTTTACTTCTTAAAATAACGGTTGTAGAGACCTTCGAAACCTTTGCCGTGTCTTGCCTCGTCTTTCGCCATCTCGTGAACTGTGTCGTGAACTGCGTCATAACCGAGTTGTTTTGCAAGCTTTGCGATAGCCATTTTGCCTGCGCAAGCGCCACTTTCCGCTTCCATGCGCATCTTAAGATTTTTCGCAGTGCTGTCGGTCAAAACATTGCCGAGCAATTCTGCAAACTTCGACGCGTGGTCGGCTTCTTCGAAAGCATATCTCTTGTAAGCTTCCGCAATCTCAGGGTAACCTTCGCGGTCAGCTTGTCTGGACATTGCGAGATACATTCCGACTTCTGAGCATTCGCCATTGAAGTTTTCGAGCAGTCCTTTAACAATTTCTGCATCCAAATCTTTGGCAACGCCAACCTTATGTTCGTCAGCGAAAGCAAGTCCGCCCTCTTTTACTTCTGTAAATGTTGTCGCTTTGCAAATTGGGCAAACTGCAGGAGCAGAATCCCCTTCGTGAACGTAACCGCATACTGTGCAAATAAATTTAGCCATAATAAAATCTCCTTTTCTTTGTTAACTGTTGTTAACCATTGTTTGTTTTGTTGTTTTGTTAACTCTTGTTTTTTTAACCTTTGCTAACTGTTTTTGTTGTTTTGCTACTTGTTAATTGTTTCTACAATTCTCGCAATTTGCGAAAAATGTGATATTGTAACCAGTGTAATGATTGACCTTTTCTTCTTTGTCAAGCACGCTTTTGAGCGCGTCGGACAAACTCGCGTCGCTCACCTTGCCACACGCGCGACAAACAATATGATTGTGCGGTGACAAATCGGCGTCATATCTATCCTTGCCGTTGACCGTCGCGACCTTGATAATGTCGCCCTGTTCTTCCAGCAAAGCAAGATTGCGATAGACCGTCCCAAGGCTGATTGACGGAATAACTTTCTTGCATTCGTCATAAACGCTCTCTGCGCTTGGGTGCTCTTTTGTAGACTTGAGCACGTCAATCACTGCTTGACGCCTGCTCGAAAAATTCGTTTTCATCTCCGTTCTCCTTGTATAGTCATATTATATCTCAAACGAATTGGCTTGTCAAGCAAAATTAGTAATAATTCTCATTTTTGTTTTCAATTTCATTTTTATACAATTATGGCTCATTTTTTGATGTTTTATAATGGTTTTTCTTATTTTAACAGTTAATATTGATATTTATTATGATATATGTTTTTAACAATTCTTATAAGTCCCAATCGAAAAAGTCGCAACACTGCGTTTTTTGCAATGTTGCGGTTTCTCAATTCTTCAATCAAAGTCTTTCTGCAATTTGATAATATATAATTACATATTATTCGCGAGCTTGATAGTCTTGTTTTTTATCAATTTTTATTCGCGAGTTCGATTGCCTTATAGTTTCTTTGATTATTCTATTATTTTATTTTTTTTGGAATTTGCTCGTTCAATTTTTCTTTTCTTCGACAGTGACAAAATTGTTGCCGAGCATAGCGCTTTCCATTTGGCGCACAAAACTGCGCGACGCGAACAACGCTCCGCCAGCGACAAGCGCAATCGCCATATCGACAAACGCGAACGTGTTGTAGAAAAAGCCCCACGCTACCGCAGAGAAGCCCATATCTGCATAGATTGCAAATGCGAAAATGCCCGACATTACGTGAGAGAAATATCTCAAAGTAACCGCGACAATTCCACCAAGAATGAGTTGGACGATTGGATATTTTTTGCAAATGTCAAGGTCGTGGAAAATTCCTGTCAAGCCAATCATTCCAAAAGCGATTGGGTAATCGAGCAAAAATTGCGCCGGGTGAATTATCCACGGGTCTTGAATCGCTTGCATTACGCCATAGATTAAGCCTGCGATAACGCCCTTTTTGATGCCGAACATATATGAATAGAGCATAAGTGGCAACAAGCTCACAAGCGTGATTGAACCGCCTTGTGGCAACTTGAAAATTCTTATATATGACAGCGCAAACGACAGCGCGATGCACACCGCGCCATAAGCGACAGCGCGAGACGACATCTTTTTTTCTTTGCTTTTTTTGCCGAACAAAACCGCCGCGCCAATCAAAATTGCCGTCAAAACAATCACGCTAATCACAAGCGCGAGCGTGCTTACATCCTTGTAATCGTCCTTGATTGTAGGATAATAAATTGCGAGACAAACTATGCTTGCAATCGTCGGAATCGCCACCACGCCACACGCGATAAAGCGATATTTTGGCAAGAAACTTTCTTTGACGTTGGACACAAGAAGTCCGCCGACAATCGCCACAATCGCCACCACGAACATTGTCACAATCGGATAGAACAGCTGTGGCAAAAGCTCGCCAGCGGCTTGCATATCAGTGACCTTGAGCGCGAGCATAATCGTGCCGAAAGCCACCGCAAAGCCCGCCGCAAAGTTGCGCGCAGTCTTGCCGAAAGCCCCGAGATTTGCCTTGTTGCGCTTGTTGATAATGAGCGCCGCGACAATCGCTATCGCGCACAAAACGAGCGCCGAATAGCATGCGATAAGCGACAGCTTATCAAAGATTTCCAATGAGGAAAAAGGTTGCGTGAAAATACTTTCCACAGAAAAACTCCTTCGCTAGAGAGAAAAAAAACACCAACACGAATGCTGATGCCAACAAAAAGTTGCTTCCTTTCGTGAGTACAAACTCAATCAAGTTCCGAGGGTATAATCTCAGGCAGATGTCTGCCACCCCTAGCTAATATTTAATATTGATATTGTAACACAACTCAACGATTTTGTCAAACAAACTTCGTCGCATTTTCGACATTTTCGACATTTTTTGCAAAACAAACCTTGCTGGCGTTACAAAATTTTAACGATATTTTTTTGCGCTTTCAACAACTTTGACAAACTTGCTTCCGAACATTTCGCAAACGCTTCGACAATTTGTTTTTTTTGCATTTTAAACAACTTTTGTCAGCCACAAAATTTTGCCGTTGACCAACTTTTGTTAATTTACTTTTCAAAATTGCATCAAAAATTACCTTTTTTTGGCAAAAAATTATCCAAAAATTAAAATGTTTTCGTTTTATTTTATTTCAAAACTTGAATTATTTTTACTTTATTTAACCTTTAGTAATGCGTAAAACAAAAAATAACGATTGTATAATATTTTGAAAAAATATTTTGTAAATAAAAAAAAATGTTATCAAAAACTGTTGCACTTTTCCTAAAAAAAGCTATACTTTAATTATGAAATATATGGAGTATTTATGAAAGCAAAACCGTTAGAAAAAAACGACGAAAAAATTTTCCTGAGCATGTGCAAGGATTTTTACAGCTCCAACGCTACCGCAAGAAAATATGATGCAAAAATTGCAAAACGAACATTCGATTATTATATGGGCAAGCACGAAAACGTCATGGGCTATCTGCTCGAAGACGGCGAGACTGGCGCAGTAATCGGATACAGCCTTATCAGTTCGTATTGGTGCAACGAAGACGGAGGCAATATTGTCGTTCTTGACGAACTCTATATCTCGCCAAAGTTCCGCCACAAGGGCTATGCGCATATGTTTCTCAAGTGGATGCAAGAAGAATTTGCCAACAAGGGCGTGTTTATCAATTTGGAAGTAAACAACACCAATATCGAGGCAAAACAACTCTATTCTTCAATGGGCTTCGAGCACGACGCGTTCACTCGAGACGGCTTCGAAGTGCTTGTCAAGACGCTTGCCCCAATCGCGGAAGAAAAAAAGGCGTAAACCGCTCGCAAACACACAACTTGCGAAAACGCGAAAACCAAAAAACAAAAAAACTTACAGCAAAAAAAATGACTTGCGGCAACGGCGACTTGCTACAAAAAAACTTACAGCAAAAAAAATGACTGGCGGCAACGGCGACTTGCTACAAAAAAATCAACGAAAACAACGTGGAAAACTTGCGACAAAAAAACCATCGAAAATAACGTAGAAAACTTGCGACAAAAACTAACAATAACGAATTTTAACAAAAAAGTAGACGCGATTTGCGGCTACTTTTTGCTTTCCATTCTATCTTTTCCATTCTATCTGTTCTATTCTATCTTTTTATTTTTGAACTTTTGCAACTTTAAAAATTTTGGAAACTCTGGCAACTTTGTCAGCTTTTTCCGCATTGTCAACTTTTCCATTGTCAACTTTTGCGTTTTCCGCTTTTTCGTCATTGTCAACATTTGCGACTTGCGCGTTGTCAACTTCTTCGACAAGTTTGTCGGACATTTTTCCGTCGACGATATAGACAATTCTATTCATTTTTTCCGCCATTTTTTTGTCGTGTGTGACCATAATGATAGTTTTGCCTTTCTTGTTCAGCTCGACAAGCACTGACATAATGTCGCTTGCAGTCACGCTGTCCAACGCGCCTGTTGGCTCGTCGGCAATGATGACGTCGGGGTTGTTTACGACGGCGCGAGCGATAGCCACTCTTTGTCTTTGTCCGCCACTGAGTTGCCCGACTTTGCGTTTTGCAAGGTCAGCAATTCCAAGTTGTTCCAAGGCGGCGTTAACCATTTCTTTTCTAGCAGCGCCACGCAACGATTTGTTGAAATAAAGCGGAATTATAACATTATCATAGACGCTGTCACGCAACACGAGACCATAATCTTGCAAAATAAAGCCAAATTTTTTGTTGCGCAAGGACGAAAGCTTGTCATTTGTCATATTGCGCGTGTCTTTTTCATCGAGCAAATATTCGCCAGCAGTGGGAGTATCGAGACAGCCTATGATATGCATAAGCGTTGATTTGCCACTGCCTGACACGCCCATAATCGCGACCGCTTCGCCATCGGCGATTGAAAGATCCACTCCGCGCAATGCAAAAACTTCGTTGCTTTTGCCCTCGTTATATTTCTTTTCTATGTTTTGTAATTCTATCATACGTTACCTCTCAATACATTCAAATGATTTGATTGCACAATTTGTATTATTCTTGCGATTATGCCCACGCCATAGCTCACCGCGACCAAGCCAATCGCGCAAGCCAATTCAACCACGCCAAACATCTTTGCGGTCATCATAATCGGCAACAGCGCCAAGTTGACAACAATCGGAATGGCAAAGACAAGCGCCATTCTGAGAATTTCCGCGACGACGATTTGCTTGTCGCTTGCGCCACACAAAAAATTGACGGCGTTGCGTTTGTTGGACACTCTGAGCGTGACGAGCGTGTTGGTCGCCATTGACAGCATAAGCAGCAGTTCAACCAATACAATCATAAAGAGCGCGTCTTTGAAAGCCCCCATTTCTTGCTTGTAAACTTCGTCAAAAGTCTGACGATAGAAAGTCTCGTTCGCTTGCAACAACTTGTCTCTGTCAACATCGCCAAAGACATACACTTTGGAGCTGTAATGCTTTGTTCCGTCAGGGCGAACGCTGTTGATTGGCAAGAGCTCGTCGCTGCACAAAAGGAATTTGCTTTCTTTGCTACGCAAAAAACTTGCGCCATTGCCTTGGAAATAGAAGTTGTAATCGTTGTACAAATAGTCAACAATCTTGACCTTGCCAACTCCGCTCATATCATAAGTCTCGCCGATTGCATATTGATCGCGCAAAGAATAATGCACAATCATTTCTGTAACGCCAGCTTGCGGTTGGGCAGAAAACCAATTGCCTTTTTTCGTCTTGAGCAAGGTGTTGCGCGCAAACGCCGAGTTGATAACCGACCCCTCTTTGTTGTCGTCAGCAAAGTTTGCAATAAAACGATTTCCCATTGTCCCAATATCAAAATTTGTCCCGATATCAGCTTTTGCAAAAAATTCTTCGATTGTCCCTTCGCCTGTTAAAGAAGCGAAGTAGCACTCATAATTTTGCGGTTTGTCGACCGACTTTTTTGCTGTCGACGCGACAACTGCCTGCCCAAAAATGCCAATCATCAAAATGCAAACTGTCAGCACCGCGATAATAAAGATGTCGAACAGCCAAGTTTTTTTGAGTTGCGAAAAATATACTCTAGTCATTTATGCCACCCCCGCTTGTCGACAAAACTCGCTTGCGTGATTTTGCCAGCGTGACAAGATAAGCCACAACCACAAACACGATATTGAACAAGAATATGTCCATATAATCAAGTTGCGTCAACAAGATTTTGAACGACCCGTTGACAAAACTTTTTGTAAAGAGTGGAATTACGCCAAATGACAGCGCATACCCTACAAAGAACCCGACCATCGCGACGACTATTCCGTCGAAAAACGACGCCAACGCAATTTGTTTGTGGCTTGCGCCAACCGTCTGATAGATAGTATATCTTCTCATATTGCTTTGCAACAAGTGTGAGAAAAGGAAGCCAATATTCAGCGCGCACATAATCGTAAACACAATCGCGATAGCGTTGTATGCCACGCTCGCCCCGTCCGTCTCGAATGCGCCGTGACAAGTCGCCATATAATACATTTTCTGGAACACATTCAACTTTTCGTCCTGTTCCCAACGCACATATGCCTCGTCATATGGCAAGTCACAAGAGTAAGGCACTTGAGTAGGGCCGACATCTGACATACGCGCAACTTTGAGCTTTACCCCCTCTATCTCTATCTCGCTTCCTACTTCAATTTCTTGATGAAAATAATTTTCCAAGAAAGCTACGTCATTT
>JAVXBP010000032.1:0-16368 GCA_036659935.1 Clostridia bacterium | reverse complement strand
ACAATCGCGTGTCACAAACAGCGCCGACAGCGAACTTTCCCACTCGAAAAGCAACGAGAAAAACGCGACAAAATTTACGCGCGAAAGTTCAAGCGCAAAGGTCGTTGACAAAGCCAAAAGTCTTGCGCAAATAGCCGAAAACAACATACCTATCGACAAAATTGCGTCCGCGAGCAACAAAACTGCCACGAAAAAAGTCGATAATTCGTCCACCTTTCAATCGTCAAAGCGCGCCGAAAAACCCAACAACAATGACAATATTTTCTCCGCCAATTCACCTGCCAAAAGCATAGCTGACAATCTCGCCGACAGCTCGCGCGACACTTCTCGCGATAGCAAAACGACAAATATCGCGACTGATATCTCGCCTGACGAGAGCGTGGCGGACAATGACTTTTTCGAGCGCATTCAGCCAAAGTTGGAAGAACTGCTCAACACAAACCAACGCGACGAAGAACTGCAAGAGCTTATCCCTGACAGCAGGTGGGCGCGAATTGTTGTCGAAGGGGACGAATTCTATGTCGTGGGCTTGTTGTATGCGAACGGTCAACCTGACTTGGTTTGCTATGGCGTGCCCGACATAAACCGCAACTCTCCGCCACAGTGCAAGGAAGAATGTCGCCAATGGCTTGAGTTGGAAAAAGACGGGCGAGGCTATTGGCTGATGTATCAATCTGCAAAAGACGGAAAAACAATCACCGCAATGTGAGACAAACTTGCTCGCGAAAATTTTCCACTCAGCATTGTCTTGCGACAAACTTTTTCTCGTCAAAAAGCTTTATACTTTGCAAAAGCTCCCGTTCCAAAATAATTTTAATATTTTTGCGCCAATTATTTGCCTTGCTTTGTGATAAGTGCTACAATATGTTTACGTTGTCGAGGTGTAGCGCAGCATGGTAGCGCGTATGGTTCGGGACCATAAGGTCGCAAGTTCGAATCTTGTCACCTCGACCAACAAAAAAGCCGACATTTTGCGAAAACGCATTGTGCCGACTTTTTCTTTCTATAACAATATTTTTCTACAATTCGCTGTTTGCGCGCGCTTTCTCTATCTTGTAGAGATGATACTCGCGCAAAATTTCTTTGTTCTTACAATTTGGTCGCCACACGCTTTTTTGGAATTGCATTCTTATTTTTTGCATAAGATTGACTTTGCTAGCAATTTTTGTTACAATAAATTTATTAACACAAATAAGGGGTATTATTTATGGAGCTTGCAGAATTCAACGAAAAACACAATCACAAATGCAGTGAGGAACGAAAATATAAAGCGCCAAAAGAGCCTGCTGTCTTGGCGGCTTTGGAAGATTTCAAGGACAAAAAATTCGGCTTGATGATGCACTGGGGGCTTTCTTCACAATTCGATTCGTTCGAATCGTGGGCATTGCCTGACCAAGACAGGTCTTGGGCGTGGAGTAATCTCGACGAGTATAAAGATATGTCTTGCTCGGACTTTCGCAAAATGTATTGGGACAAAAAGAAAGATTTCAATCCTACCGCCATGGACCCTGACAAGTGGGCAAAAGAGGCGAAAAATGCGGGCTTCAAATACTTTTTGTTCACCACAAAACACCACGACGGCTTTTGTTTGTGGGACACAAAATATACCGATTTTAAGGTGACGGCAAGCGATTGCCCTTTCCACACCAACAAAAACGCCGACATTTGCAAGGCGTTGTTTGACGCTTTCCGCAAACAAGATATCAACGTCCACGCTTACTTTTCCAAGCCTGATTGGCACAGCGAATTCTATTGGATAAAAGACTCTCGCAAGGGCGATTACAAGACACGTATGCCAAATTATAGCGTTTTTTTCAACAGAAAAATATGGAAAAAGTTTGTCGAATACACCGCCAATCAAATGACCGAGATTGTCTCCAATTATGGCAAAATTGATTGCCTTTGGTTGGACGGCGGACAAGTTTGCCCCGCAAGAGGAATGAACCTTGGCTTGTCCGACATCGCCAAAAAGTTGCGCGCAATTCAACCGAGCTTGATGATTGTAGACAGAACCGTCGGTGGCATAAATGAGAACTTTTTGACCCCCGAGCAAACTGTCCCCGACCACGTTATCAACGCCCCGTGGGAGAGTTGTATAACCTTGGGCAGAGCTTTTTCTTATCGAAAAAATGACGAATTCAAGGACGCTCGCCAAATAATTCACCTGCTGTGTAATATCGTCGCAAAAGGTGGCAATCTCGCCTTGAATATCGGCCCTGATATCAACGGCAATATCCCTGACGAAGTGTATGACATTCTCCATTCTATCGGCAAGTGGCTGGACAAAAACGGCTTTGCGATTTATGCCACCCGTCCACAAGCGCCACACTTGGACAACAAAGTTGTCTACACCACAAAAGCCAACGAAGTTTTTGCAATTTATCTTGCCGACAAAGACGAAGTTTTGAGCGGAAAACTGCAATTGAAGTATGCAAAAGTCGCAAATGAAGTGATATTCAACAACAAAAAGTTGGCGTTCACACAATCGAATGACACCATTTTGGTTGATTTGGCGCAAGTTGTTGACAGCGCAAACAAAGACACTGACTTGGCGTATGTTTTTACAATAAAATAAGTCGCAATTCGCTTTCGCGATACAATCAACTTTAATCGAATTTTATATTGGCAAAAGCCGACCATCATTTTGTTTGATGATCGGCTTTTTTGTTGGAAATAAGTTACAAATGTCCTTGCTTACAGCTTTTTGTTGCACGCAAGGAATGTTTGTCGGTCGGTGATATTTTGCGTGCCGTGCCAGCGCATATGTCCGCCGTGGTCGGACGAGATGATAATAAGCCAATTTTCTTGTTCAAAATTTGCGCGCGCTTTTATCAATTGCACAAGCTCGAACGCCGCCTTGTCGCAATATGCGATCGCCTTTGTGTAGTGATAATTTTCGTTTCCAAAATGATAAGCGTGACCGTTTGCGTCGGGCGCTTCGTATATCGCATAAATAATATCGTCGTTTTGCAAGGCTTTTTTGACTTCGGCTTGCAACGTTTCGTCATTTTCGCCGCATTTTGTAAATTGCAACGGGAGATTTTGTTCTTTCGCGATTGCTATTTCTCTCTTGTAAGTGCAAGAAAAGTGGTCGTCCCACCTTGCAATAAAGTGCGATTTAAAGCCTTTTTCGGCAAGCTCGCGCAAGAAAGTTTTTGTGTTTTCGTTCAACACTTGCGCGCCGTCAACACCGTGCTCGTCCGCCCACTTGCCCGTCAACATACTCGCAAAGCCCTGCATTGTGGAAGTGTGTTGCTTTACAACGTCACCGCCCGCGTAAGTCAAATATAGACCGCCCTCGCGCGCAATTTCCGCAATCGCGCCATAGCGACAAAACTCGTCCAATGGCTCGTTTTTGCACTGCAACAATGACAACAAACCGTCCGCTCTCGCCCCGTCATAGTTGATAACAATCGCCTTTTTTCCGCCGTTTGCAAAATGTTCGCGCACAAGTTTCGCGACAATCGTTTGCGGAAAAGCGTCCGCGACAGTGTTGTCAAAAAGCCCGCTGGCTTCTATTGATTTGATATACTTTGCTTGCTTACTCTTATTAAATAAGTTCATTTTTTCTCCCTTTTTACTTATCATATTTGCCTATTTTATTTCAACTTTTTGAGTGTCTTAACTTATTTTTCTTCTGCTGACCATATAATATTTGTCTATTTTATTTTCTATTTTTTTGCTTTCGATTTATACTTCCATTCTAACACCTTTCTTCGCGCTTTGTCAATAACAGTTAGCTTTTTACTACATGAATAAACAAGTAAAATTGCGCTTTTTATATAGATATTGATACTTTTTCGATAACAACTAAATTATAATGACAATTATTATAATATATCTTGACATATTATGTCGAATTGTATATAATCAATTTTATGAAATTATTAAGATACAAGATTATTCGACTTGCAAATTTTGCCTTTGTGGGCATTATTTTTTTGGCTGTTTTGCTGACATTTGTTGGCTGCGCGAAAGAAAAAAATTCGACCGCCGTTCAACTTGCGACGCCCGAGATATCATACAACGGAAGCGAGCTGACTTGGAGCGCAATAGCCAACGCGACGGGCTACAAACTCACCATAAATGACGGTCAATCGCAAGAATTAAACGCAACAAAGTATGCATATATGACAAACGAATCGTCTTTTTCCGTTCAACTTGTCGCGACGTCTCTACACCCCGATTTTGCCCCGTCAACTTGCGCGACAAAGACTTTTACCGCGCTTGGAAAAGTCCAAAACATTCGCCTTTCTTGTGGAAAAATTGTTTGGGACGAAGTGCCCGACGCGACGGCTTATATTGTAAATTGCAACGACCAAACAAGCCAAGTTGCAAGCGCGCAATTTGACTTGTTGAACGGCGGAGAAAACACTTTTTTCGCTCGCGCGATTGTGGTTGGCGACGACAGTTATTATTCTGCGGACAGCGAAAGCGTAACTTTCGACATTTTGGCTCAACCGCAAAATATCGCCTATTCGAAGGCGGAAAACAAAATAGCATGGTCGCGCACACCAAATGCGAAAAGTTATGTCGTTTCCGTCAACGGCGAAGAATATTCCACGCAAGAAAATTCATTGCCCTTTTCTCCGCCAGCAAGCGACTTTGAGATTGCTGTCAAGGCGATAAGCGGTCAACCAACCGTCGCGGACAGCGCCTTTTCACCTGCTCGCAAATATAAATTTCTGCCACCGCCAACAAAAATTTCCGCAATCGACGGCAATATTGAGTGGGACGCGGTCGACAATTGCGTTTTCCAACTGCAAATAAAGGATCTCGCCACGCCAACGCAACCGCCAATTTTTACCGACGCGGACACGCCTTGTTTCTCTGGTTTGCGCGCGGGAGTAGATTATTCAATAAGCATACGGACAATTCCTACTGCGGAAAATGAGTTTTCCACTTGGTCTCAAGAACAAAATGTTTTCTTTTTGACAGCTCCAAAACTGCTTTTTGACGAGGAAAACGCTCAAGGCAATCCCACCTTCCAACTTGCCACAACCGAGGCGGAATGCGACAAAATTGGGGCTTTTTGCGTGCTTGTTGTCAAAGACGGCATACGCGTCGTCGACAACCAAACAATAAGCGTCGCAAGCTTTTGCGATTATGACTTTGCGTCGGCTGGCGATGGCGAATACAAAATTTCCGCGCGCGCTTTTCCGAAAACGCAATCAGAAAATTCAATTTTCCCAAGTCTTTTTTGCGAGCAATTGTCTCTTACAAGATTGGCAAATATCCAAAATTTGAGTCTCTCGACGCTCGACGGCGACATCACTTTCGACGCGGTGCAAGACGCTTGCGGCTATAAGATTATGGTTGACAACAAAGAAAGCGTTTTGTCAACCAACGCTTGCAAAATTGCCGTTGACTGCTTTGGCGAAGTTGACAAGTCCGTCGACGTGTCAGTTGTGGCGCAAGCAAAAGCCAGCCAATCTGCCAACAAATATTTTCTTCCGTCGGCGCTTGCAGCTCGCCTTGTGGTAACTCGTTTTGCGCAACCAATCGCGATTGATATCACAAACGGAGTTTTATCTTGGCAAGAAAAGCCGTTGTGCAAAGGCTACAATATCTCGTTGGACGGCGAAATAAAATTCTCGAAAAATTCGAATATTGAACTTGACTTCTCGACCGAAGGCACGCACACTGTCGCGGTGCAATCTCTCGGCTCTCTCACAAACGCCAACCTGCCGTCGGCATGGAGCGAATCTATCGCCGTTGTCAAACTCGCCACCCCGCAGTGGAAAGATATTTCTCCCGACGGAATTATCTCTTGGACATCGGTCGGCTTGAATGGCTATGCCCTTTCGATTGGCGACAGTCCGTCAATCATTGAGAAAAAAACAAGCCTTGACTTAACAAAATTTCCCCTTTCGTCGGCTCGCCCAAACATCACGCTGCAAGCTCTCGCCGACGGAAAGGCTATTCTCGATTCCAACATCGTGAGCAGTTACAGTGTGTCGCAATTGCGCAATGTCAAAGATTTGGAATGTTTGAATGAGACCAAAACTATCGCGTGGTTTGACGCGCAAAACGCGAAACAATATAATTATCTTGTCGAAAAAAATAATGTGAGCGTGACGAACGAGCTCACAAACGACAGCTCTTTTTCTGTGAATAATATCAATTGCGACGGCGCTTGTGTCATCAAAGTCCGCGCGAGCGCCTATTTTGAAAGCGCGCATAAAATGTTCTATCTTCCGTCAGAATATGTCGCGAAAGACTTTGTAAAACTGCCGAAAATTTCTGCGGTAACTCGCCACGGCAAGGCTTATTCTTGGGCAAGCGTAAATGATTGTTGCGGTTATGAAGTCACCCTTCCGCAAAAACCGCCCGTCAAAACGGAGAAAAATACAATTGAGCCGTCATTCTCTCGCGCAAGTCTTGCTGGCGGAAGCACCTTGCAAATATCTTTTGTCGCGGTCGGAGACGATGCGGCAAATGTGATATCTTCCACTCCGCTGATAGTATATCAACAACTTGCAATTGCCGACACGCCAACGCTGTCGCTCAAATATTCCAACGGCAAATATACCGCCACCGCGACAAACAATTTGCGTGACAAATTGCCTTGCGAATTTGTTGTCAACAAAGAACTTCCTACAACTCAGCTATCGAATGTTTTTGAATATTGCGCGAACACTGCCTGCGCTTACGCATTTTCCGTCCGCGTGCTTGGCGACACTTTTGTGGAAGATGTTTTCTATCTCACGTCCGACAGCTCGGCAATCGTCAACTCGAGCATTCTCGCGCCCGCGTACAATCTCAAATGCGAATTTGTCGCAAGCTCATCGTCAGCAAAATTTTCTTGGGAAAACGACGAGTGGAGAAAATGCCACGTTGATATTTTTGTCAACAGAACGCTTGTCAAACAAGGCGACGACGCTCGCAATTCGGCGGAAATCTTAAACATTGCAAGTGGCGACCGCGTCAAAATATCTGTGTATATTATTGGAAGCGGACTTACTATAGATTCCGCCCCTGTTGAACTGGAAGTCGTCGTATAAAAATTTTTTATCAATGTTTTTATTATTTTTCGTCGCTACTTTGGCTTTTTGCGCTTGCGGTATTTTTTTCCGATATTGATAATTCCCGTAAGACTTTGACTTTTTTTGTAAACTTGTGATATCTTTTTGAGTGCTTGCGGTATTTTTTTCCGATATTGATAATTCCCGTAAGACTTTGGCATTTTTTTGCGTAGCTTTAACTTTTTTTGCCGCTACTTTGGCTTATTTTTATGTGGTTTTGGCTTTTTATAACTTTAGTTTGAACTTTTGTAAAAAACTTCTTGTATCTTGCGTTATCTTTTGATATAATGTATTTAACGAACAAAAAACAATTTTGCAAGCATTGACTTTTGAGTGCGCAAGAAAGGCTGGAAACTTTTTTTGCAAGACATTCTTTTGATTGCGCAGAAAAGATTGACAACTTTTTTGCAAGGCGCTTGTCAATTTTGTTGGTGGTGTTTTCTTGGGGGGAATTATGAAAACTATCAAAGAATATCTCGACATTGTCGATGAGGTCATTTCGAACGGCAAATTCAAGGACGATTGGCAAAGCTTGTCGGCTTTTGAGATGCCAAAATGGTATCAAAAAGGCAGATTTGGACTTTTTATTCACTGGGGCTGTTACTCTTTGCCTGCGACCGAAAGCGAGTGGTATCCGCGCTTGATGTATATCAAAGGGACAAAGTCTTGGAAACATAGGCGCAAAACTTATGGCAAAAATTGGGATTATCGCCAAATTGTCGAGCAGTTTAATCCGTCGAATTTCAACGCGCAAGAGTGGGTCGAGCTTTTCAAACAAAGTGGCGCAAAATATATTATGCCTGTCGCGGAACATCACGACGGTGTTAAAATGTATGCGAGCGAACTCAACAAATGGAATATGATGGACTTGCGTGGCAGAGATTATATCAGCGAGCTCAAACACGCCGCGGAAGAAAATGACATTGGCTTTTTGACGTCCAACCACCGCGCCGAGCACTATTGGTTTCTCAATGGCGCGCGCAAATTTTGTCCGCAATCGGAAGTCACAAAAAACCTTTACCCCGACCTTTATGGACCGGCAGTTTTGCCTGACAACAAGAATGTTTTTGGCGACTTGACGCTTACAATCACACAAGAATGGTTGGAAGATTGGCTCGCATCGTCTTGCGAGATGATTGACAAGTTGCAACCGCTGGCGGTTTATTTTGACTGGTGGATATATATGGATCAATTCAAGCCGTATATCAAAAAATTTCTCGCTTATTATTACAATCGCGCCATTGAATGGAACAAGGAAGTTGGCGTTTTCTACAAATATGGCTCAATCATGAAAGGTTGCGCAATCTTTGACGTGGAACGCGGTCAAATTGACAGCATCTCAAGTCAATTGTGGCAAAATGACACCGCTATCGCGAAAAATAGTTGGGGCTATACTCAAGGAAATGAGTTTAAGTCGCCAAAAGATATTCTCAAAAATTTGATTGACGTCGTTTCGAAAAACGGCTGTTTTATGCTCAATGTCGGGCCAAAAGCCGACGGAACAATTTGTGAAGAAGAAAAAAATGTCTTGCTCGCAATCGGACAGTGGCTGTCAACAAACGGAGAAGCTATCTATGACAGCAAGCCTTTCGACGTTTTTGGCGAGGGCGTAAAGTCGCAAAATGGCACTTTCAAAGAGAATTTGCAATACAAAAAAGGCGACTA
This sequence comes from Clostridia bacterium, assembly GCA_036659935.1. GTDB lineage: Bacteria > Bacillota > Clostridia > Christensenellales > UBA3700 > JAVXBP01. The sequence goes on along the minus strand of JAVXBP010000032.1, from coordinate 7,678 downwards.
TCGCTTCACTTTCCAAGCGGGCGCAATCTATGTCTTTCCTATGTTTGACAAGCCAACCAAAAAATTCGTTATCAATTCTTTGCGCTTTGCAAACGAAGGCGGAATAAGATATAATATCCAGAATGTATCTATTCTTGGCCGCGAAGAAGAAGTGAAATTTGTCCAATCGAAAGAAAATTTGACCTTGACACTCGACGACGAAATCAGCTCTGACTTGCCATTTTGTTTCAAAATCGCAGTTGATTGACGCAAGCCCTGCTCGCAATTGTTGCAACCGCAATTGATTAAAAAAGTCGCCGTTGTTGTGTTAACATAATAAAAAATGAAAAGAAGAAAATAACAGCTCTTGAAAATTTGATTGTAAAAATTAAAAATAAAATAATTTTTGACACACAAAAGTGTCCGATGAAAAGGAACTTTAGTTACTTTTTGTTTACTAATTTTGATACACAAAAGTGTTTGGTGAAAATGTCCTTTGGGGGAGCAAATTTGACACACTTTTTGACACACTTTTTTAAGAAAAAACGCAATAATATAATATCATTGTTATGAAAAACAATAAAAAATAGTTCCGAAAACGCCAATTTCTCGTAAAAGTAGCATTTTAGGAACTTTTATAACTATTGGTGGAGACGAAGAGAATCGAACTCTCGACCTATACGTTGCGAACGTATCGCTCTACCGACTGAGCCACGTCCCCACAATTTAACTTCCTATATTCTACTACAAATTTACAAATAACAAAAGCGATTTGATATAAAATTTTGTTTTTCTTTTTCAATATTTCTTCTGCATACTTTCTGCAAGCAAAATTTTTCGAATATTTGTATTCTATATAATACGGCTATAGGCATTTACTGCGGATAAATTCATATTTATCGCTCAAACTCAACTTGTCACTATCAACATTTCTCCTTGCAACTTTCTTGCTTATCGCTCAAACGCAACTTGTCACTATCAACATTTCTCGTTGATAATTTCTTGCTCATCACTCAAACTCAACTTGTCATTATCAACATTTCTTGTTGATAATTTCTTGCTTATCGCGCAAACTCAACTTGTTATTATCAACATTTCTCGTTGCTAACTTCTTGTTTACAGCTCACACTCAACATACTATTGCTATCAACATTTCTCGTTGCGAACTTCTTGTTTACCACTCGACTTTTACGTAAAACATCGGTGCTTGAATCTTTTCTACAGCGATTACAATCACTCAAGGTCTATGCAATCAGGCGCGCCGACATATATTGGACAGTCGTCGCAATGCTCCAAAGATGTTTTATTCTTGCGCTCGCGGCACTCAAAGCACCACGTTTTGTCCGCATGCGCCAACAACCTATTTTTATCCGCTTCCCTTGCAATATAACATATCGCGATTGCAACGTCTTTTTCCTTTTTAGGACAAAAACCTATTTCTTCTTTTACCATTTTTTATTCCTTTCTTCTGCAGTTTCCTTGCAATCGTTTTGCTCGGAAAAGCATTCAAATTGTTTGTTTATTAAGTTATTATACTGCTTGAGCATATTCTTTTTATCATATTTTCCATTTTGCTCAGCTTCTTTCATCTCGCTCTTTTGCCTCTCTTGCGAGGCTTTGGCAATGGCATTCAATACATTGTCCTCGTTTCTTTCTTTGAGTATAATATCTATTGAGTTGTCGACAATCTCATCTCCGCCACCAGTATTTGCATAAGCAACTATTGATGCTCCGCAACATTTTGCCTCAATATTTACCGTCGGAAAATTATCCTCATAGGTAGGGTTAAAAAAAACATCGGCGGCAGAATAATATTCCGCAAGCTCGGCTTGATTGTTTGTTTTTTCTACGCCAATTATATTATTCGGCAATGTTTGTTTTTGTTTCGCGCTTACGCCTATCATCACAACTCGCCACTCGTCACTGATTTTTTTCGATATATCCAAGACGTCCTGCCAGCCTTTTTTTGCCGTCCAAACATTTGCCACACACAACAACATTTTTTTATCTGCAATTCCCAACTTTGATTTAATATTCGTTGGTGCTGGATAAAAAACACTTGTATCAATGCCATTGTTGATTACTTCTATTTTCTTGTCTTGTAGAAATGATTCCTTAACAAGTTTTGCCAACCATTGGCTTGGTGTTGCTATCACAAGATTGTTGTTAGCGCCAAAGCACTCTCTCTTGAGCAAGAAATTCCGTCTACTTTTGTCGGCAAACAACGATTTTGGATAGTCTCTTCTAAACGCGCATTTGTCACATTCGCTTTTCCATTTGAAGCATTTGTTAAAATGGAAATATGCGCAATGCCCCGTAAACGCCCAACAATCGTGCAATGTCCATACAACTTTAATGCTAGACGAATTAAGATATTCAAAAAGCATTTTGTAATTTAGATAATAACCATGTATATTGTGCAAGTGAATGACATCAGGCGAATATTTTTTAATAAAAGCGATTATTTTTGCTGTCGCTCGTTTGCTGTGCAATCCTTGCGAGTCAAAGCATCTTGCCAACAATGCATGACAATATCTATCTATTTTGGTATTAAAACAAAAAGCATCTGTCTCGTCAACATTCAGGGCGTTTCCTCGACCAAATATAACTTTGACCTGGTGACCTTCATCTTTGTACGCATGATACAAGTCAGAAACAATTCTCCCAGTGCTGCCCGTTCCACAAACAGTATTTATCAACAATATTTTCATTTTTTCCTTAAAGAACAAATTTTGCAACTTCGGTCAAAAAGTTTTCCAACTTATATCCTTTCATTCCGTTTTGCTTAAAAATTTGATTTGCAAGTTTTACGCGTTGCATAGATTGTTTCCAGCTTTTTTCTCCGCTGACACCACCACGACGAAAATTGGAAATAGTTTTGGCAAGAGTCAATATTTTATATTCTTTCTTGTGCGCGACCAGCCACAACATAAAATCTAAGTCATCAAAAATTGTTTGGCAAGCATACTTTCGAACATCGTAAATTGAACGTCTTACAAACATTGTGGGGTGATTCCAATGTCTCTTTCTAAACTTGTCATCAAAGCGCGCTTTTTTGATAAAACTTGAATTTTTGTCAAAAATTTTTAGATCAGCAAACATAACATCAAAATTGTTCGCCGTATAAAAGTCATTTACGTTTGCAAGCGCATCCAGCTCATAGAAGTCATCACTGTTAACAAGTCCAACAAAGTCGCCTTTGGCAAGCGTTATGCCTTTGTTCATAGCGTCATATATACCATTATCGCTCTCGCTGACCACGTTCAAAGACACGCCTTTCGCAACAAATTTGTCCCTATAGCTCTCGATGATAGCAAGCGTATTGTCACCAGACTTGCCATCAATAATTATATATTCAAAATTGTTGTATGTTTGGTTCAAAACCGATTCAATAGTTGTCGCGATAGTTTTTTCACTATTAAAAGAAACTGTCACTATTGAAAAATTCAGATCACTCATTTTTCTCCTTGCAACATTTTTGGCGGACAAACTACTTATATAATACTGCCAAAAATATTTCCAAAACCTGCCAACCAATGATACTTGTCAAAAGCTGGACACATTATTCTCGAACTCTTTGTAACAGTATAATGTTTTCAAAATGTTTTGTCAAGTTTTCTATAACGTCGCAATCAATTTTTCAATTTGCAATTTCCCAAAGCCTACAAATAATAATCTAGCCTTCATCGCACTTTTGCCACAATAAAATTTCTCTTGCGCAAGTTGATTAAAAAGTTTATGCTTTGCTAAAATTGTTTCTTCTTTTTGTCAATGTCTTACCAAACAAGTTGGCTATCCCAAACTTTTACGCCTGCGTCGCCAAACAAATCTATCAAACGATCATTGAGCATTTCTTTTGTTACGCCTTCCTTGACAACCACTTGCAAAAATCCGCCGCCACCAGCTCCACACACCATTTTTCCTGCCAACAAGTCGTCACACGCGGCAAAAATATAATCAATACATGTGTTGGATGAACCCTTGTCCATCAACTTGACTTTCTCCCAGTGCTCGCTCAAAAGAAAAGCAAATTTGTCGACATTTCCTTTTTCTAACTCGTGTTTCATCACGCAACTTATTTGTTCGATATCGCGCAAGCTATTCACAACCCTTGGGTTGCCAAGCAAATATTCGCCGACAATATCTCTCAACAAATTGCGAGCAAGTCGTCTTTGCCCGGTATATATAAGCATAAATCTTTGAGACAACTCATCTTTTGTCTGTTGATTTATCTCAACTTTATCAATAATCAATTCTTGTCTTCCACTTCTTGACGAACAAAATTTGATGCCGTTTACAAGCCCGCCAATTTGGTCTTGCCAACCTCCGCCCGTGCTCATAAGCTGTTCCATACGCAATACTGTGTCAGAAATATTCTGTATTGTATATTTTGCTGCAAAAAACTCATATATAGCTTTTACGCAGGCAGCAGCCAAAATACTACTTGTCCCAAGCCCTGAGCCTTTTGGAATATTAACGACTTCCGTTGTCAACTCAAAGCCGCCTCCAAGAATATCAAACACGTTCGCAAGATCTTTGTCGTCGCTCTCCGTTATCACATTTGTAGCGACCAGACACGCTTTTTGCAATGCAAAAGTATCGAAAGGGTCAGCGCAATCTAGAATTTCTGCCTTTATCACAAAAGCTTTTGATTCATTCGAGTCAATGCTGCGCAAAACTATCTCTCTTTTATCCAGTTTTTTAACATAAGCGCGAATAGGAAGTTCGCCTGCGATTTGAATAGAAGCATTCAAAACCGCCCCACCGTTTTCTACGCAATAAGGTGGAGTATCCGTCCAGCCACCACCAAAATTCACTCGCGCAGGCAAAGCGACTTTGACAGAATTATTCTTTATTTTGCCGCGAAACACTTCTTCATTCTTATATGCGCACAACGCTTTTATTTGTTCAAATGCATTGTCCTCAAAAAATATTTTCTCGTTTTTCCTGTCCGACAACCGCGATGCAAAAAAGTAAAGTCTCATCTTATCAGATGTGTTCTCACCACATTTTGCAAGCAACTCTTTAAAATATTCAACAAAATTAAAATTTTCAAAAATCGAAGCGAATTCTTCGAAAGTCTTTTTATTTTTTATGCAATCATAAGCTTTGTCTATCAAAATAGTCCTATCAATATTTTTCTGCCACAAAATCAGCCATTCAACATCTGCATTTCTAAAACTTGACGAAAATGATACCTTCTCAGCGTCTCTCCATTGCGCATATTTTGTTTGGTCGCCAAGAATAAACAACTCATACGTATTGATTGCCATATCCACAGCGCCTTCCATCGTGTCCGCGATAGGAAAGATATCCGCCATCCACAATGAACATTTGCCTATTAAAGACTCACAGTTTTCGTCATATTGTTGCAATTTTTTACTGAGAGAAACGCCCAACCAACTATCTTTTTCTAGGGATTGTTTCGGGTCATCTTTAAGTCCGTAAATGCGAACAACAAAATGCCCGTCATTCATTTTCAGTCCGCTCAAAACTATATCATCAGGGATAGTCTTGTTCTTTATTTCAACAAAAGAAAAAATGCATCCGCTTCCAATATTGCTATTCTCGACAATAGAATTCTCAAAATAATTCTTCTTACCTACTTTTGAAGACGATATGCTTGCATGATAAACAGAGCAACATTGTGGCTCATAAGTTGACAATATATATTTTTTCCAACCTAAATATGCATAGTCCGCCACATTCTCAGTCACCAAGTCAAACAACTCGCGAGTAGTGCCAAAATGCAAAAATTGAGCGGGAGAAACTGACTTGATCTGCATTTTATATTTGTTCAAAATTTTGAATATTGCCTTTCTGCATTCGATAATTTCTTCGCAAGGTTCGCCCTCGCCAGCTTGTTGCAAATAATCACTCAATGTTGCATTCTTTGCAAGCGGATAAAGAAAATCGCCATAGAAACTCAATCTTACAGTCGCGTTGATATAAGCCTTTGCTTTTGCATTGTCAACAAGCCCATCAGTCATCACAAGCGATAGCATTTTATCGGCGATTGCTCCGTCGAACAAGATTATTCCAGTGTCAACGTCGACGTTTCCTTGCGCGTTTGTCGCGCCCTTTGCGCAAAGTTCCGCCACTGACTTCTTGTGCAAAAATTCCAACAATTCGCCCTTCTCATTTGTAAGAAAGACGCCATGATTTTTTGCAATTTCAGCGCTCAGCTTGGTCGAAATAGCTGCGACACCGCCACTTTTAAAATCAACTTGCAATGGGTTGAACAAAAGCATCGCGTCACCACTCATAATCATAATTCCATTTGCCATACGGCTTGGAATAATTGCTGACAATGCAATCAACTCATCAAATAAAGTTGAACCAAACCGGTTGTTTAGAAGACTTTGAACTGGTGAAAACAACTTTCCACAAACAGAATATTGTGGAATACGCTTGCTGTCTCCGCCAGAATGTATTATCAAAACTTTATTTTTTGTAAAATCTACTCCATATTGCTCTTTTAGAATGAGCAAAACATTAAGCGTTGCGCCACCTGAGCCAATTCTTTCGCCGTTGCAATCAGGCACGACCAAATATTTGATATTATTGTTCAAAATTTTTGTTTGCAATCTTTCTTTTATTTGCAAATTATAATTTTTCGCCTGCTCATCATTGCTTGCAGTAAGGACAATAAAATCCCATGCATCATATCTATCCGACAAAATGCTTTCTCTTGTATATTCTCTACAATCGTTGTAGCTCTGTTCCAAGAACAGTGTATTCAAATTGTTCAAAGCTTTCTCCTACAGTATATTATTATCTTACGCCATCGGCGATATTTTTTTCTGCAGTTTTTATCTCTTTCTTATTACCGCAAAAAAAGTCTTAAAAATCAATTTTATATCATAGAAAACATTCATTTTTGTAATATAATCCAAGTTCAACTTCGTTTTTCTTGGGACTATTTCTCGCATATATATTACTTCACAATCCTCTTCCGGAAAACTTGCAATTATGCTTTCTTCATCAGAGAATTCCAACGAAGCTGGACCTGTAATGCCTGGTTTTATTAAATACTGTTGTTTTTGGTAATCTGTATGTTGTTCATAGGAAGAATATGTAAGCGGTCTCGGACCAACCAAACTCATTTTTCCGCCGAAAACATTCAACAATTGTGGAAGTTCGTCAATCTTACATTTTCTCAGAACATTTCCTACCTTGGTAATTCTTGGGTCATGCGCCTGAGTTATTAACAAGCCTTTCGCTTCCGCGTCAACAATCATCGTCCGAAATTTCAAAACTTTAAACGAAACTCCATCCTTTCCTGCACGCTTTTGTTTAAAAAATATAGGCCCTTTGCTTGTGCATTTTATCGCGATTGCCACAATCAAAAAAAGTGGCAACAAAAACAGCAGTCCTATCCCTGACGCCAAAATATCAAAGCATCGCTTAAAAAACAGCGCGCTTTTCTTTTGCTTCAAAATTTCAGAATAATCTATAAGCGGCTTTTCTTTTTGTATTGCGCCGTTTTCCAAAACATTGTCCGAGTTGTCATTCATAATATTAATCAATCCTCATATCTTTTGCATATACAAATACTTTTTGTCTCATCCCTGCCAAAAAACATTCGCCTTACTATACTCTATTATTTTATTATATTATATAACCATAGCACTTCTTTGTCAAGTTTTTGCGGCTCTTATTGACAACAATTTGATATATGAAATCAAGGACAATAATA
>JAVXBP010000031.1:0-17267 GCA_036659935.1 Clostridia bacterium | reverse complement strand
TAAAAACTTCCACGAAAAAACAAATTTAAAAAAACAAATTCAAAATTCATACAACTTCAAAATAATAAAAGCTTCCACGAAAAAACAAATTTAAAAAACTTCACAAAAAAAGAAAAAAGCCTTGCATTGCTGCAAGACTTAATTTTCTTTAAAATTGCGCATCCGATTTCGATGATAAATATCCAAGTGGTACAGGGATAGTTAACTCCTTCAAAGCTTCCTCGTGGCACATCATACGTTCTGCTTAATGCTGCTGCGATCAAGCCCTGACATAGTTCACAGTGTACAATTGCACAAGACCTTGATATCAACATTACTTGTCCAAGGCAAACCTTACATAAATAAAACCTAGATCGGCGTTCAGCCCTGCTGTAGTGGATTGCAGGTACAGGGCACCACTAGCTCCCCGCCTAGCGCAACAATTACATTGTAAAGTATTTTTTGTGGTTTGTCAACATTAATTTGTTGAGAATTTTGTATAATTTTGTTTTGAGAATGGAACAATGAGTTTTTTGTGGTTTGTCAACAGTAATTTTTAAGAATTTTGCATAATTTTGTTTTGCAAACATAAGCTTTAATATCAAATCAACACGAATAGTGTTTTTTCGACAAGAATTACTAATTAATTACATATCTAAAATGATATATTTTTGAGGTAAAGATGTTTGGAGTGTCAAAAGGTAAAACAGTTTTTTCTTGTTGCATAGTCTTTTTGCTTGTGCTTGGTTGCTGTCTCGGCATGACCAATCATACAGTTCAAAGCGTGTACAACAACAAGCCGTTGCGCAAAATTCCTGTCTACAACGTAGAAAGGAGCGACAAAAAAGTTGCATTGACTTTCGATGCGGCGTGGGGCGCTGACAAAACGCAAGGAATAATTGACATTCTCAACAAATATAATGTCAAGGGAACGTTTTTTCTTGTGGGCTTTTGGGTGGATAAATATCCAGAAATGGTCAAAACAATCTCAGACAACGGCTTTGATATCGGCAACCACTCAAAGTGCCACTTGCATATGCCGACGTTGTCGACTGGCGAGATAAGCAAAGAAATCGAATATGTCAATGCAAAAGTAAAAGATATCACAGGCAAACAACCAAAATTCTTTCGAGCGCCATTTGGCGATTACAACAATCAACTTCTTGAGTGTCTCGAAGAACAAAATATGATTGGAATACAATGGAATGTTGATTCTCTCGATTGGAAAGGGCTTGGCGCGGACGAAATTCTTGCTCGAACGACTGCAAAAACGCGTGACGGAAGTATAATTCTTTTCCACAACAACAGCGACCACATTCTCGACGCATTGCCATTGGTGATAACAACTTTGTTAAACAAGGGCTTTGCGCCAACGACTTTGAGCGACCTTGTCTATCAAGACAACTATACAATTGATAATAACGGTGCGCAACACCGCAAAATATAAAGGGAGGTTTGTATGAATTACGAACAGATGAGCAACAACAAATTACAAGTTATGGGGACGGTTTTGGACGAACCAAAATATACCCACGAAGTTTTTGGAGAGGGGTTCTATGAGACAACAATCGCAGTGCCAAGATTGTCTCAACAAATGGACAACATTCCAATAACAATATCCGACAGATTGCTTACGCAGAATCAAATTGCTGTCGGCGAAAAAATTTGCGTGGCAGGGCAATTCCGCAGTTACAACAAATTGGAAGACGGAAAATCGCGTTTGCTTTTGACCGCTTTTGTAAGAGAATTGTTGCCTGTCGACGAGTTGACAAATCCGAATTTTATAGAAATTACTGGCTTTGTTTGCAAGAAACCTATCTATCGAATGACACCGTTTAAGCGCGAAATTTGCGACGTTTTGATTGCGGTCAACAGAGCTTACAACAAGTCAGATTATATCCCTTGCATAATGTGGGGAAGAAACGCGCGCTATATCCAGAATATGCCAATCGGCGAGAAAATTACAATTTGCGGTCGCATTCAATCGAGAAGTTATGTCAAATCAGTCAGCGAGAATGAGAGTGTCGAAAGAGTGGCGTATGAGGTATCAGTGAGCAAAATTCTCAATGTTGACGAAGTGGAAAAAGAAGTAATTGTTGAAGAAAACACTACTACCCAAGCAATATTATTATAGAAAAGTGCTTAATTTGGAAGTCTTTTGACAATATATAATTATAGTTTATCTATTATTAATCAAAACATAAAGCCGTTCTTGTCATTGTAAGAAAAGATAAGAGCGGCTTTTTTGTAATATTTTGCAAGTTTGACTTGTAAAATTACTTGTAAAATTACTTGTAAAATTACTTGTAAAATAACTTGATGTAATCGGCTGTAGGCGGTTGTAGGAAATTTTAGACAAGCAAATTTTCGCTTACTTTTCTTGTTTTGCGACAGGGCGAGCGACAAATAATTTTTTCAAATCGCTTGCTTTTCTTAATTCTTGACGAGAAGAGCGACAAATAATTTTTCTTAAGCTGATAAATGTTTGTAAAATTAAACAATATTTTAACTGTTTTATATTTACTTATGTCGCTTTCTATGTTACAATAATATTGTATATAAGGTGGGCAATGTTCGAGGAAATAATTCCACAACTTAATATTTGTCGCGAACAAATTCAAGAAGCGCTTTGTCGGTCAAAAAGAAGTGACAAAGTCGAGCTTGTCGCGGTGACAAAAACGCGACCTTGCGAGCTTGTGCAATTCTTGTCGGACAACAAACTTGTCAACCAAGTCGGGGAAAATCACGCGCAAGAAATTGTTGCAAAATATCCATTTGGCTCAGACTTAATTTGGAATATGATAGGTCAGTTGCAAACCAACAAAGTGAGAACGATTGTTGACAAAGTTTCGCTTGTGCAAAGCCTTGACAGAATGTCGCTTGCGCAAGAGTTGGACAAGCAGGCGGAAAAATTGTCCAAGAAAATTGACTGTTTGATTGAGTTGAATTTTGCAGGAGAGCAATCAAAAGGCGGAGTGGAAAAGTCAAAGCTTTTTGAATTTGCGCAAAGTATCGACGCTTGCGAGCATTTGAACGTGCGCGGACTGATGACGGTTATGCCAAAGACGGACGAAAAAAAACTTTTGATTGATTATTACAAAGAGATGCGAGATATATATTTGCAGTTCAAAGAAAAATTTGATGACGGCAGTGGCAAAATATCCATTTTGTCTTGCGGAATGTCCAATGACTTTGAGTTGGCGATAGAATATGGCGGTTCAAATATGGTGAGAATAGGAAGAAAAATCTTCGGCGAAAGATTGTAGGAGGCAAAATGGACGACAGAAGACGCGATTACAACGAAAATGAACAAAATTATTTCGGCAGACGCTATGTTCCAACGGGCAGAGCGGACGACGACAATAGGAGAACTCCGCAAGATGCGCCACAACGCCAAGACAGGCGCAACAGTCCTTTTGCATATGGCGACGACAGCAATGGCGTTGGCTTTGGCGGTCAAAATGCCAACAGTCGCAATGTCAGCGGTCAAAATGGCAACCCAAATGGCAATCAAAACGGCAACCAAGGCGTCATTCCAAATATGAGCGGTCAAGGTTTTGGCAACAATTCTTTTGGACAAGCGCCCAACAATGATTATGCAAGGCAAAATTCTTTTGGCTCGCAATATGGCAACGCGCCGCAACAACCAATGAACGGTCAGCCTATGAGCGGTCAACCTATGAGCGGTCAACCTATGAGCGGTCAACCAATGCAAAATGGTCAGCCAGCAAACGGCTATCAAAGAGCGCCACAACAGCCTTATGGCGCAATGCCACAACAATATATTCCGCCACAAAACAAGCCTTATGAGGACAATTTTGACTATGATTACAACGCGCAGTATGCGTCTCAACAAAATATGGTTGACGACCAATCGCGCAAGAAAAAGGGGCTTTTTTCGTCTTTCCGCAACAAAAAAGAGGACGACGGCAGAGACATTCAGAACGTTATTATCACTTACCCAAAGACTTTCACCGACGTGCAAGTGATAATCGACAGCTTGCGCAACAGACAAGCGATTATCGTTGACTTGACGAAAATTATTGACAAAAATTCGCAAAGAATTCTTGATTATTTGAGCGGAGCAATTTATGCGTTGGGCGGTTCTCAACAACGAATAGGAGACAGTATGTTCTTGTTTACCCCTGACGGCGTGAGCATTCAAGGGCCTGCTGATTTGAAGAAAAAATATGATTAAAATTACAAAATATAGCGATTTGCTCAAAAAAGTAGCGATAGAAATGGCGTTTTTGGCGGGGATTTTGATAATTGACCTTGTCTCAAAGGCGCTTGTTTTTGACTTTCTCGCGGACAAACCAAACCACACTTTTGTCGTGCTTGACAAAATTTTTACGATGATAGAAGCCAAAAATTACGGCGCGTCTTTTAGCATACTCGAAGGCAAACAAGTTTTTCTTGTCGGAATGACCTCGATTGTTATGCTTGGGCTTGTGGTGATTTTGTATATCAGACCGAACACTCCGTCAATCTTGAGAGTGGGGCTTTTGTTGATTATTGGTGGCGGAATTGGCAACCTTGTCGACAGAATTGCGCTCGGCTATGTGAGAGACTTTATTGATTACACTTTTTTGCACACGTTTTTTGGGATAAACTTTGCGATTGGCAATATCGCTGACGTTTTCTTGTGCGTAGGAGTGGTGCTTATGCTTGTGTATATCGTGTTTGAGTTCGACGAAAATGACTTTGTCTCAGAAAAAAGAAAGAGACTTGAGCAATCAAAAATAGGGCAAACAAAGGTCGTTGACAAAACACAAAAAAGCAATGACACTCTGCCTGACGACAACAAAGGACAGGCGCAAAATGGATGAACAATTTTATATAGTAGAGCAAGAGGACAGCGGAAAACGTCTGGACAATTACGCAAGTTTTTGCGCGGAAATAAGCCGTTCTTATGCCAAAACATTGATTGACAGCGGAGAAATTGTTGTCAACGGCTTGGCAAAAAAAGCTGGCTACACGGTCAAAGCAAATGACAAGATATCAATACAAATTCCGCAGGCGCAAGAAATGAACTTGCTTCCGCAAGACATTCCGATAAACATTGTTTATGAAGATAGCGATTTGGCTGTCATCAACAAGGCGCAAGGAATGGTCGTTCACCCAGCGCAAGGCTCATATGAGAACACGCTTGTCAACGCGCTGCTTTTCCACTTGGAAACGCTGAGTTCTATCAACGGCGTGGTTCGTCCGGGGATTGTTCACAGGCTCGACAAGGACACTTCTGGGCTGTTGGTGGTCGCAAAAAACAACGCTACTCACGCAAGTTTGCAAGAACAAATTGCCACAAAAACCGCGAAAAGATTCTATATCGCGCTTGTGGCTGGCAAGGTCGCAAACGACAGCGGTACGATTGACACGCGAATGACGCGTTCGACAAAAGATAGAAAATTGATGGCGGTCAGCCACAATATGGACGATAGACAAGCGATAACTATGTATAAAGTTTTGCAACGCTTTCGCGGTTATACTTTGATGGAATATGAGCTCAAAACGGGCAGAACGCACCAAATTCGTGTCCATTCGAAGCATATCGGACACCCAATTGTGGGCGATTTGGCATATGGCGGCAGCGACAAATTCCACTTGAACGGACAGTTGTTGCACGCTTTCAAATTGGAATTTACACACCCAACCACGCAAGAAAGAATGACTTTCGAAGCGCCTTTGCCAGAATATTTTGTTAAAGTTTTGGAAGGTTTGCCAAAAGAATAAAAACTAAATTATATTAATCAACAAAAATGCTTATACTTATGTTGTCAAAAAAGAATAAAAAAATGCTTTAGTTGAAAATATTGAAAAAATTAATAAATAAAAGTATGCAAAAGAATAAATAATTGGCTTGAGTAAAAATATTAAAAAGAAAATAAATAAGTAAAAAAAAGTATGCAAAAGTATATAAAAAAGCTTGAGGCAGTGTATGATAAAAAATAAAATTTATCCTTTTATATGGAGAATTTTGCTCTGTTTGATAGGCGTTGTCGGACTTGGAATTATGTTCGGCATCTCTAGCAACGTGGGGCAATTTTTTGAAAAGTTTGTATATTTTACCGTGCAATCAAACATTTTTGTAGTAATTTTGTTTGTTTATTTGGCCATCAAGTCGTGTTTTGATATTCAAAAAAAGGGCTTGCTCGGTCAATCACCGCACATTTCGCCCACTTGGCAAGTGGCGCTTGTGTTCTATATTACAATAACTTTTGTCGTTTACGCAGTCTTGCTCAGTGGGGCAGATTTCTCAATGGACGCGTCGGCGACAACAAAAGTTTTGTACAAAATGTCAAATATTATGGTGCATTACATTGTGCCGTTGATGGCGATTTTCGACTGGATAATGTTCCTTCCGCACGGCAAATTGAAGTTTGTTGACGCGTTCAAATGGTTGATATATCCAGTGCTTTATTTGATTTTTATCGTCGTCAGGGCGCTTGTGGGGGGCTATCTCAACGAAGGTCGTCCGAACGCTGCAGGCAACCCGTCCAAGTATCCATACGCGTTTGTTGACTTTGACGTTCTTGGCGCAAAGAAGGGCGCGATAACTGTATTTTGCTTTTTGATAGCGTTCATTTTGTTGGGCATAATATTCGTTTGTCTCGACAAATTGTTCGCAAAAGCGCAAGAAAAATTGGAAAGCAAGTTTGAAAAAGTTGAGAAAGAAAGCTCTGCAAAAGAATAACGAAAGTAGTCAAAAACTGCTATTTGCGATTGCAAAATTCTAGAAAGAAGTAGCAAAATTAAAACAAATGATTGAGATAGAAGTTGTCAACAACTGCTATTTGTAACAAAAATAAAGTAAAAAAAGTCGCAAAAATTGCGATTTTTTTTGTCTATTCAATATTAAAAATTCGAACAAATAAAATAGAATGTTCAAAAATTATGAAAAATGAAAGTAGTCAAAAACTGCTATTTTATACTATATTTGTCAACATAAGTAGTCAAAAACTGCTATTTTAATTTTTCTCAAGTAATTCTTGGTGGGCGTTTGGCGTGACGAAAGCTGTCTTGTAGACTGTATACAAGACCATTCCGAGTTTGCCACTCGGGTGGCGCTTTACGTTTTTGCGTTGTGTGTAGTCGCACTCAACTCTTTGAGTGTTGGCTTGAGAAAAATGCGCGCAAATTTCGCACGCGACTTGAATGACATCGTCAGGAATTTCTCTGTTTTCCGCAAAGACAATCACGTGGGAAGAATGAATGCTTTTTGTGTGCGCCCACAAGTCATTTCCGTTGGCGAGTTTGAAAGTCAGCTTGTCATTTTGCAAGTTGTTTTTGCCCACGCAAATTACAAATTCTTTGTATTCGAAAGTGAAAGGTTGGGCTGGTTTTTGTTTCTTTTTATTTTGTTTTTTTGTTTGATTTGAGCTTTCGAGCGCGAACAATTCTTGTTGCAATTCCGCAATTTCTTGCGTGGTTGAGCAAAACTTCAACGACGGCTCAATTGACGCGACATACTCTTGCAAAGTTTCCAATTCTGCTATTTGTTGAGTGGTAATTTCTTCCGCGCGCTTCAATTTGTTATACTTTTTGAAGTAGCTTTGCGCGTTTTGTTGCGGTGAGAGTTGAATGTTGAGCGGAATTGTCACCGCAGGGCTGTTTTCTTGATAATAATCATTTACAACGGCGGTTTTGTCACCTTTGGAAAGCTTGTAAAGGTTGGCGATTATCAATTCGCCATATTTGCGATAAGTTTCCATATTGAAAGTGTCGGCGAGGCGAGAATTGCACTTTTCCAGCTTTTTTGCAAGGCGAGTTTTGAGCGCGTTGTAAGTTTTTGTAAGCGTCTTTGTGTGTTCTTCTTGTCGATGAATTGTGTCTTTTTCTTCGACGCACATTTCGATTGCATCGGCGAGAGTCGGGCAAGATTTTGTGTCGGCGATTGCAAAATAAGGTCGAACAAAAAAGTCTTTTTGTCCGTTGCGATTGATTCCTACGCAAGGCGCAAAATTTGGCGAGCCCCAAATATTCAACATTTCGGCAAGCTTTGAGAATATGTTTTCCGCCTGAGTGAGAGACAATTTGTCGATATCGAAAGGAATGTTGCTTTCTTGCAAAATTTGTTCAACAGTAGGCAAACATAACCCTGCAATATTAGAAACGACATAATTTGCGAGTTTGTCACCTTCGAAAGCTGACAGCATCGCGACAATTTTTTCTTTGTCCGTCGGCAAAATTTTGCTTTGCTCGGGCAATTCGTATTTTACGCTCGGCATAAGACAGCGCTTTGTGACCATGTCAAAAGGCACTTGCTTGAGCGTGTCGGTGATGACGCCGTTTGCGTTTGTGACGAGAATGTTGCTATATCGTCCCATCATCTCGGCGATGAGAGTATAGTTTACAATGTCGCGCATCTCGTTGTGAGAAGAAATTTGAATGCCAAAAATTCTGTCTTGACCGAGCATTTGAACGCTGTTGATAATTCCGCCTTGCAAGTGTTTGCGCAAGTGCATGCAGAAAGATTGGGCGCTCATCGGGTTTTCTTTTTTCTGGCAAGTAAAATGAATGCGCGGATTGGAAGCGTTGCAAGAAATTACAAGCAATCTCGTCACGCCTTGCGCGCGAACGGAGAGCATAATCTCGTCTTTTTCTGGCATAAATATTTTGTCAATCTTGGCGTTGTAAAGAATTGAGTTGAGTTCTCCGCCAAGAGCGTTGAGTGTAATGTAGTCGTTTGGCATAAAAGCCTCCGTGAAAAACTGCAAAAAGCAAGATTTTTCTCAAAAATATCAAGATTTGATATATATTTTAATAATAGTATATTGTATATTAGAAATATTTGCAATTATATTTGCATTATTTATTTAATTGTGGTAACATAATTAGTGCTATTTAATAAATAATATTAGGAGAACAAAATGAGTTACACAAAGGAATCACTGGAAAAGAATCAAGTCAAATTTTCATTTGACGTATCAGAAGCAGATTGGAAGGACGCAATTGACCAAGCCTACAACAAGACAAAAGGCAAATATCAAATTGGCGGCTTCCGCAGGGGACACGTTCCACGCAAGGTCATTGAGGGAATGTATGGAGTAGGGGTATTTTTCGATGACGCTTTGGACATAATTTTACCAAAATATTACGACGAAGCTATGGATGCAGAAAAAGACATTTTCCCTGTTGACAGACCAGAAATTAGCATTGACGCAATCACCGACACTACACTCAAATTTTCGGCGACTGTTCAATTGAGACCAGAAGTTAAACTTGGTCAATACACTGGCTTGGAATTCAAAAAGGACAAAGTCAAAGTTTCGAAAGAAGAAATTGAAGTCGAGACAAAAAAAGCGCTTGAGCAAGCGGCAACTTTCGAGAAAGTGGCTGACAGAGCTGCGCAAAACGGCGACAACACAATCATTGATTACAGCGGAAGCGTTGACGGCGTAAAATTCGAGGGCGGCACAGCAGAAAAACAACCTTTGACACTCGGCAGCGGTCAATTTATACCTGGGTTCGAGGAGCAAGTCGTTGGTATGAATATCGGCGAAAGCAAGGACGTCAAAGTTACTTTCCCAGCAGAATATGGCTCAAAAGACTTGGCTGGAAAAGAAGCTGTTTTCGCAGTCGTTTTGCACGAGATCAACGAGAAGAAAATGCCAGCTTATGACGACGAATTTGTAAAAGACGTCTCAGAGTTCGACACCGTCGCTGATTACGAAAAAAGCATAAAAGAAATTATCAAAAACAAGAAAGAAGAAGAAGCAAATTCCAAATTGGAAAGCGATATTATCGACAAAATTGCGTCTCTCGCTGAGCTCGAAGTTCCACAATGCATGGTTGACCGTCAAGCGGAAGAAATGGTTCAAGATATCGAATATAGAATGCAATATCAAGGGTTGAAGCCAGAAGATTATTACAAAATGCTCAACACAACTCGCGATGATGTTAAGAAAAATTACAACGACACAGCGGCGAAAAACGTTCGCAGCGGCTTGGTTGTTTCTGAGCTTGTAAAAGCTATCACAATCCCTGTTGACGAAGAAGAAGTTGTCGCTGAGATTAAGTCGATGGCGGAAAAGGCTGGAAAGTCATTCGAAGAATATGAGAAAAACATCAATGAAGAATACAGAGGATATATCCGCAATGATATTATCACAACAAAATTGTTTGCTTATCTCAAAAACAACAACGAAATTAAGTAATTTGCAAAAATAATCGCGACAAACGCGAGAACTTGCGACAAACGCGAGAACTTGCGACAAACGCGAAAACTTGCGACAAACGCGAGAACTTGCGACAAACGCGAGAACTTGCGACAAACGCGAAAACTTGCGACAAACGCGAAAACTTGCGACAAACGCGAGAAGTAACTTACAACAACTTGACAAGCTGAATTGCCTTGAAAAAGACTTTTCAGCTTGAAATGTTTTTATTCTACAAATGATAACCTTAATTACAAGGGTTCGACAAAATTTTTGGCTATTATTAGCTTATAAAAAATAAAATTGTATACAAATAATATATATAAATACTTCCTTGCAGGAAGAAACATTTTGGAGGCGCATTTATGGGATATTTAGTTCCTACTGTTATTGACAAAACCGACAAGGGCGAAAGAGCTTACGACATTTATTCGAGACTTTTGGAAGATAGAATTATCTTTTTGTCGGGGGAAATTAACGATGATATGGCAAACACTATTATCGCGCAACTTATTTATTTGGAAGGAAAAGAAGTCGGAAAGGACATTCAAATCTATATCAACAGCCCTGGCGGAAGCGTGACTGCTGGCATGGCAATCTATGACACGATTAAGTATGTCAAGTGTGATGTTCGAACCATTTGCGTGGGCTTGGCGGCGTCTATGGGAGCGTTTTTGCTTGCTGCTGGCACAAAGGGCAAGAGATACGCTTTGCCAAATAGCGAAGTTATGATCCACCAACCTTTGGGCGGCGCGCAAGGTCAAGCGAGCGACATAGAAATTACTGCGAAACAAATCGTGCGTACAAAAGAAAAGTTGACAAGAATTTTGTCAGAAAACACCAATCAGCCTTATGACAAAGTTTTGCATGACACTGACCGCGACAATTATATGACAGCGGAAGAAGCGAAAGAATATGGTTTGGTAGACGAAATATATTATAAAAGAGGTTAATCTAAATGAATGAAAACGAAATAAAATGCTCGTTTTGTGGAAGAAGTGACGATGAAGTGGAAAGTATGATATCCGGACCAAACGGAGTCCATATTTGCAGCGAGTGCATTGAAATTTGTTCTCAAATAATAGATAATGGCTCGGAGGACTTGGCGGAAGACGAAGAAGAACTCGAGAAAGATGCTACTTTGGACGGCGTCAATCTTTTGATTCCACAAGAAATTAAAAGCAAGCTCGACGAATATATTGTCGGACAAGAAACGGCAAAACGCGTTTTGTCAGTGGCTGTCTACAATCATTACAAAAGAATAAACCCGAAATATAGTGGCAAAAACGACGACGTCGAACTTGAAAAAAGCAACGTGCTTATTCTTGGACCGACTGGTTGTGGCAAAACTTTGCTTGCAAAAACATTGGCGAAAATTCTCAATGTGCCGTTTGCTGTCGCTGACGCGACGACTTTGACGGAGGCGGGCTATGTCGGCGACGACGTGGAAAACATTTTGCTCAAGCTTATTCAATCGGCAGATTATGATGTCAAAAAAGCGGAAAAAGGCATAATATATATTGACGAAATTGACAAAATCGCAAGAAAAAGCGAAAATATGTCAATTACTCGCGACGTGTCGGGCGAAGGCGTTCAACAAGCGTTGCTCAAAATTATTGAGAGCACCGTGGCGTCAGTTCCTCCGCAAGGCGGAAGAAAACACCCACAACAAGAGTGCTTGACAATTGATACGACAAACATTTTGTTTATTTGTGGCGGTGCGTTTGTTGGCTTGGACAAAATCGTCGACAGACGGTCGGAAAATGGCAGTCTTGGCTTTGGCGCAAGCGTGAGAGAACGCAAAGAAATGAATTATGGCGAGCTCATCGCGGAAGTCAGACCTGACGACTTGATAAAATTTGGGCTTATCCCAGAGTTTGTGGGCAGAGTGCCGATTGTGGTTGGCATTGACGCGTTGACAGAGGACGCGCTTATCAATATTATGACTCAACCAAAGAACGCGCTTTTGAAACAATACAAAAAACTTTTTGCAATCGACAACGTCGATATCGAATTCGACGACGACGCGTTGGAAGAAGTTGCAAAACTTGCGCGAAAAATGAACACTGGCGCGCGTGGACTCAAAACAATTCTCGAAGGACTTATGCTTGACCTTATGTATGAGATTCCGTCGGACAATACAATCGAAAAAGTAATTATTACGAAAAAAGCCGTACAAAAACTTGAAAAACCGCGAGTAGAAAGAAAACTCGCCTAACTCACAGGCTTATATGCGAATAATTTATTATTCGCATATTTTTTAGGAGAAATGATGAACGAACATATTAAATGTATTTTGTTGCCTACAAAAAATCTTTCCAACGACATAATTTTGCCGTCGGTTAAGCAAAAAATTAAGGTGGCAAGAACCGAATTTATGAACAAAATCAAGACATTTGGAGACAAAGAAGCCTTTGTCTATTTTGTTTCGGTCAAAAAAGATTGTGACATCAGCTTGAGTTGTGTTGAAAGCAAGGACTTCGAAAGTGTCGGAGTAGTTGGCAAAATTACAGAAATTTTTAAAAGCGACAAACAATTTATGGACATAGAAATCATGGGGCTTACTCGCGCAAAACTCATCAGTATTGACGAGAAAGTCAGCAAGTCGGACGAAAACATTTTCTATTGCGAGTGTGAGGCTCTGAGCTATGTCACGTTGGACGATGCGGAAGAAAAAACATTGGTATCGCTTCTTGTCGACGGGCTTGACTTGTTGGCAAACAAATTCCGTTTGACATTTTTGAAGATATTCAAAGACGAATTGAAGAATGACTTCGCTGTCAATGCGACGCTCGACAGACTTGTTGTCAACTTGGAAAACTTCGACAAGTTGGAGTTTTTGAAGTTGAATGACACAAAATCGCGACTGGAAATGGTTTGCGAAAGCGTGCAAACAACGATTAGCAAGTTCGAGACGCTCGGAAGAATGCAGAAAAAAACTGACGAAAAAATAAGACAGGCGCAAGAAGATTATGTTTTGCGCGAACAAATAAAAGTAATCAAAGAAGAACTTGGCGACGACGACAAAGACTTGGACGATATCAAAAACAAGTTGGAAAAGTTGCCGATTGACGAAGAAAGCAGAAAAAAGTTGCTCTATGATTATGACAAAATGGCAAAAACGCCTTACACTTCGCCTGAGTATGCGATTATTAGCAGTTATTTGGAATTTGCGACTGACTTGCCGTGGAAAACTTATGGCGACGACAACTTTGACTTGGAAGAAATCAAGGCAAAACTTGACGCCGACCACTATGGCATCGACAACGTAAAAGAAAGAATTGTCGAGTATGTCGCTGTCAAACAGCTTGTCGGAAGCGATACGAAATCGCCAATTTTGTGCCTTGTAGGACCGCCCGGAGTGGGCAAAACCTCAATTGCGCAGTCAATTGCAAGGGCGTTGAACAAAGAATATGTTCATCTCAGTCTTGGCGGAGTGAAAGACGAAGCGGAATTGCGCGGACACCGCAAAACCTATCTTGGAGCGATGGCGGGGCGAATTATCAAAAGTTTGGCAAGGGCGAAAACGTCCAATCCGTTGTTTTTGTTGGACGAAGTAGACAAACTTGCGAACGATATGCGCGGCGACCCTGCAAGCGCTTTGTTGGAAATTCTTGACCCAAACCAAAACGCAACTTTCCGTGACAATTATTTGGAATTGCCTTATGACTTGTCGCGCGCAATGTTCATTATGACTGCGAACAATTTGGACTCAATCAGCAAACCACTGCTTGACAGAATGGAAGTGATAGAAATGTCGAGCTATACGCTTGACGACAAACTTAATATTGCCGTTCGTTATTTAATACCGAAACAAATCAAAGAAAACGGGCTCGAAGGCAGAAGCGTTGAGTGGCAACCGCAAGCGATTGAAATGCTTGTCAACAACTATACCAGAGAAGCTGGAGTGCGCGAACTCGAGAGAATTGTCGGCAAAATTTGTCGCAAAATCGCGATTAATATCGTAAACGGCAACAGCGAGGACTATGTTATTGACCCAAAAGCCGTCGAAAAATATCTCGGAGCGCCAAAATTTAACATAGGCGACGAGATTATCAACGGAGAAATCGGCGCGGTAAACGGTCTTGCCTGGACTGCTGTCGGCGGTGTTGTAATGCCTATCGAAGTGAGACTCATCAAGGGAAGCGGCGAAACAATACTTACGGGAAGCCTTGGCGACGTGATAAAAGAGTCTGCAAAAATCGCGATATCGCTTGTCAAAAGCAAGTGCGAAGAATTTGGCGTAAACGTTGACGACTTCAAAAACTTTGATATCCATATAAATATGCCAAAAGGCGGAGTTCCAAAAGATGGTCCGTCGGCAGGAATAACGCTTACAACAGCGATTATGTCGGCTTTCGCAAAGAAAATGATAGTATCCAAGCTTGCTATGACGGGCGAAATTACTTTGCGCGGAAAAGTTTTGGCTATCGGCGGTCTTAAAGAAAAGTTGATTGCGGCGCAAAAAAACGGCGTCGAAATAGCGATAATTCCACAAGAAAACAAAAAAGATATGGCGGACGTTCCTGCGAGCGTGCAAGAAAAATTGCAAATGCATTATGTGGACAACATTGATGAAGTTTTTGCAATCGCCTTTGGAGAAAACAAATGATAATCAAAAATTCAGCCTTTGTCACGTCTGTCAAAGACAGCGCAAATCGACCTGAGTTTGGCATGCTCGAGATAGCGATTGCGGGCAAGTCAAATGTTGGCAAGTCAACTTTTATCAACTATATCACAAATGTTGGTCGCCTTGCCAAGACGTCGTCCAAGCCGGGGTTGACAAAGTTGGTGAATTATTTTAATATCAACAATGGCGAATTTATGTTTGTAGACTTGCCAGGTTACGGCTTTGCAAAGGTCTCAGAAGTGGACAAACTTGATTGGGGCGTAATGGTTGAGAACTATTTGGTGGGCAATGACAAGCTTGTAAACGTCTTTGTCCTTGTCGATATAAGACGCGAACCGTCGCAACTCGACAAGCAAATGATAGCGTTCTTGTATCACTTCCACATACCTTTTACTGTTATTGCGACCAAGTGCGACAAGCTTTCCAAGCTTGCGATAAACGCGCAAAAGCAAGTAATTTCCACCGCGCTGACAATCGGCAGGGATAGTATTATCACAGTTTCCGCATTGAATAAGACAGGAAAAGAAGAAGTTTGCGCCAAGATTGAGAGCATTCTTGCAAGCGCAAAAGAGAGAGAAAACGAAGAAAAATAAAGTCAAAACAATAGAAAATGGATAGTCTTGCGCAGTTTGTTGGCGAAAGTCAAAAGTGTGGCAAGGCTATTTTTTTGTCGCAATTGTACAACGTAAGGTTAAAAACGGCAAAAAAGTATTCCAAATTAACGCGTATTTTGTAACACTTCACGAATTATATAACTAAATACTATCAAAAATATTCTCAAAAAGTATTATTAATAGCTTTGCAAAAAAAATATAATGACAACATATCGCAAGGCGTGGCATATAATGTTATCAGTAAATACGAAAAAAATAGGAGGATATATTTATGTCATTTTCGTGTGATTGTAAATCAGACAGAGTTCCGGGACAAATCAAATCAAACCCGCTGAATGGTATTTGTGAAAAAGCGTGTATTCAATGTGACAAGGTCTTGGATATGTGTATGCGCCAAGAAGTGATAAGCGATTCTGTAATCACTCTTACCAACATTACTCCGTCCGGACTTGTTGCGCCTTATACTTTTTTGAGCGCAAAATCTTGTTCGTCTCAAGGTGTAATCAAAGACTTGTCGGTCAACCCAGTTTCTTCCGATTCTTGTCTTGCAAGAATTACTTGCGTTGTGGACGCGCCACTGCAAGTCGTTATCACTGACTGCAACGGAAAGCAAGGTGTCGGCACTGCTGTGTTACATATTCCAAAGGATATCGTGATGAACGTTTCCGCGCCGTCGGTAATTCCTTATAGAATCGACGCGACCGTCAACGTTGCGTGTCCGCAAGGAACATACGCGGGCAGCGACGCGAAGTTTGTTGTTACGGCTTGCGTGACGACAATTCTCAAAGTGCTGATACAAGTGCAATTGCTTGTGCCAAGCTATGGCTATTGCTACATTCCGCAATGCCAAGAATACAACAGCCAAACTTGCGACAACTTGTTCGACTTGCCACTCTATCCGCAAGATTGTTCGTGCGAACCAAGGTGCAACAGCGCGCCAAATTGCGCAGCTCCAACAAATTGCAAGTGCTGACACTCTAGGAAAAATAAATTGTAAATATCAATAATTTCAAAAAGAATAAGTTGCAATTGTTGAAAGCAAGAAAAGCAAATCGCAAACGCGGACACACAAGAAAAAGAATAAAACTAAATCAACAAATAAAGGGGAACAAAATCTCCTTTATTTTTTTGCAAAGTTTTTTTGGTCATAGAATGTTGCAAAATTCCGCGTATATTGTTGTATTATTTTATTTATTTTGTTATAATACAGTTATGAAAGTTTTTGCAATCAGTGATCTACATTTATCAACCAACTGCGCCAAGCCTATGGACATTTTTGGCAAAAGTTGGGAGAATTATTGGGAACTTATCCAAGCCGACTGGCAAAGCAAGGTGTCGGACAACGACGTCGTGCTGATAGCGGGGGATATTTCTTGGGCTATGGAACTTGCAAACGCGCTGCCTGACTTGAACGCAATCGCGCAATTGAAAGGCAAAAAAGTCATAATAAAAGGAAATCACGATTATTGGTGGTCGTCCCTTTCTCGATTGAGAAACGCCTTGCCAAACAATATGTTTGCGTTGCAAAACGATTGTATCAGAATTGGAAATTTGCTTGTCGTGGGCTCGCGCTTGTGGACGGTGGGGGGCTTGCCTGAGGCGGAAAAAGCTATCTATGAGAGAGAAAAAATACGCCTGAGATTGTCGCTCGAAAAAATGAAAGCGCAAAGAAAAGACGGCGATATTGTGATTGCTATGTGTCACTTTCCGCCATTTGATGTGACGATGAAAGAGAGCGAATTCACTCAACTTTTCCAAGAATATGGCGTCGAAAAGGTGATATATGGACACTTGCACGGCAAAGATTGCAAGGCAATGTTGCGCTACAATTTGAACGGAATCGAATATTTGTTGACGTCGTGCGACCAAATCGCGAACAAACTTACG
>JAVXBP010000030.1:0-17299 GCA_036659935.1 Clostridia bacterium | reverse complement strand
TTTTTAATTACTTTTTGTGTGTTTTTTAATTACTTCTTGCGTATTTTTTTAATTTTTTTTGCAATTATTTGCGAGTTTTTACCTTTCTTTCTTCCGCCCACTTGTCCAAGATATCGAAGATATAAGCTTCGTTTACGTCTTGTTTTTCGACAAGTTGTCTGAGAATTTCGTTGGACGCGGTATAGGCTTGCGCAAGTTTTTCTATGTCGGAATTTTCGTCCAACAAGCGTTTTGCGATGTCGTCGCTTCCCTTTTTGATATCGTCGAGTTTTGTATAGTTTTGCGAAAGCGAATCGGCGACGTTTTTGTTGATAAATTCGCTGACTTTTTGCACGCTATCGTTGTACCCTTCGAGGTTTTTCTGCAATTCTTTGAGATTGTAAGACTTGCGTTTTTCTTCGATAATATTGTCGAGCTTGCCAATTTGTTCCTCGGCTTTGCCTTCAATTTGGTTGATTGTTGACAGTCTTTCTTCAATTTTTTCCATTTTGCCAACAAGCGAAGCGACTCCGCTCGAATATTTGTCCGTAAGTCTCGCAAACTGGTCAATTTTGCCTGACAACTCGCTAGCTTTTTCCGCCTGCGCCGAGACAGTCTTATATATCTTGTCCAAGCTTGCCGCCGCATCTCCGCCAAAAGCCTTGCTGAGTTTTTCGAGTTCGTCCTTTACAAGGTCATAACTGTCTACAAAATTGCTCAAATTTGATTGAATAGGCTCAAGCATTGCGCGATAGCCGACAAAAGCTTCCACAAGCGTATTTATATCTTTATTATCCATTTTTTCTCTCCTTGAATTTCTTATATTTCGAGTTCAACTCTTTTGCAAGCGTATTTGAATTTTTGTTATCCATTTTTTCGCTCCTTGATTTTCTTAAATTTTGAGTTCAACTCTTTTTGTTTGGACAAAATTTGAGACAAGTCCTTTTGGACGGTTTCGATTATCAATTTGCGCGCGACGTCGTTGCCTTCGACCGCGTTGAAAAACTGAATAATGTCAATACTCAAGCCTTGTTTGTTGTTTTCCAAGCACGCGTCAACCAGTTCGCAAAGTTTTTCGTCGCCCGACAACCCAAATTGAATTTTTGCGTCGTCATACATTTCCAACTCCCAGAACTTTATGCCAGCGTCGCGATAATTTCCGTGCAAAATAAATTTTTCCGCGATATCGGTTTTGTTGAGCCAATAAGTTCTCGCGATATCGTCGTTGATTTTGTTTGCGGTAAAGCGCGCGTTGTCGAACTGTTCCAACTTGACAAACTGCTCCACTCTGTCGAGCAATTCTTCTTGTTCCGTCTCAGCCCGTCCGACCGCGTCCGCAAGTCCGTTTATCGCTTCTTGTGGGGAATTTTTTGCAAAATTGTCAGCAAAAAACTCGTCAAAAAGTTGAATTTTCTCGTCCTCGCACACATACAAATTGATTTTCGCGCGTGATACTCCGACATAAAATAAGTTGAAGTAATATCGAAAGACTGAGTTTTCGTCCGCCTGTTTGCGGTTGAGCGAAACTCTTTCCAGCGTTCTCCATTTGTCGATATTCTTTGACAAAACATTATAGAGCAAGACGGTGTCGCGCTCCAGGCCTTTGACTTCTGACACGGTGAGAATTTCTTGCGTTTTAAGGCTTTTTCTCAGCTCGTCTTTTTCTTGTTTGGTCGAGACAATGACTGTAAAGTTGTCGATATTTTGCCTTGACAGCGCGTTGACAAAGTTTTGCCCAGCCACATAAACCGCGCGCGTTTTGATGTCGCTATCCACGCTTTCGCCACGCCAAACAAAGCTGTGCGTGCCAAATTGTTTTTCGTTTATCGCGCACAATTGCGAGATAATCTCGACGATTTTTTTCGTGTTGCGATAGTTGTGAGAAAGCTCCGCCACCGCGGTAAGGTCTTTCTCATAGAGCAATCTTTTGATATATGCAAAGCTAAAATATGACGGGTTTATCATTTGCAAAGCGTCGCCCAAACAAAACATTTTGCGCGACAATTTCTTGAGCAAACAAAGGTTAACTTCCGTCATATCTTGCGTTTCATCGACGATAGACAGCGAATATTGCGGAGAATTCGATATCACCGCGAGCAATTCTCTTGATATGGAATTGTTGTCGAAAAGGTTGTTTTTTGCAAGATATTTCGCATAATCTTGCGCCAACAAATAGATAATTTCACATTCTTCTCTCGCAAAGCCGTCCGCGCGTTTAACCAAATAATCGTCGAGCGAAAGCATATCGCGTGGGTTTTCCAAGTCGTAACTGCCAAATATCAAGCCGAAAATTTCCTTATAAATTATCTCATAAGACAAGCCCTTGAGCTTGGAAAGTTTGCTCGAAAGCTGATGGTTGCGCAAGTCCGCGAGAAAAGTTTTGACAAAAAAGTCCTCGCCGACCACTTGAACGCTTTTTCCAACGAATTTCGAATAAATATCTTCCAACAAAAAATAGTCAACTTGCTTGTCAAGAAACGCGATTATTTGTTGAATTTTCTCACAAATTTGCTCGTCTTTGTCAATAGAAAAATATATTCCGAGCTTGTTTTCGATGGCTTTTTTGTGGTTGCTGTCTACAAAAATAATATTGCCGTTTTTGTAATTTACAACAAAATTTGCAAGGTTATTTTCGAAAATTTTGACCTTTTCTTGCGTGTCAACAAGCAGTCCGCGCGAATAAGTCGTATAGAGAATTCTGCCCGAATATGCCCTGCACGCCGAATAAATAATTTTGTCAATGCAAACGTTTGTCTTGCCCGAGCCAGCCACGCCCTGCACAATCACGTTCTTGTCCTCAATCTCGACAAGCTTTTTTTGTTTGTCGTTGAGCAACGGGAAGTTGACATAATCGGAGTTTGCGAGCAAATAAATTTTGGTATAATCGCTTTCGATATAATTATGTTTTTCGAGCAAAAGATTGACGTCAAAATTCTTGCGCGACTTGGCGTAAGCGTTCAATCTTTGGTCGTTTTTTCTGATAATTTTTTCTTTGCCCGAATAAGAGATAAAAATAATATCTTTCTTGTCAATGTCAAAGCAAGAATGAGTTTGGAAGCCAAAACGGAACTCGAAAGAATGCGCTTTGTCGGCAGTCTCGAGGCGGAAAGACAAATTTTTGTCAGCCGTGGCGGTCTCGAAAAACGCTTTTTCTATCTCAGGAAGTTGGAAAACAATGCCCTCCGCAATCTTGGACAAAAAACCGTCCAAACCTTTGAGATTGCGCGTAATTTTAATAAAATTCGATGTTTTGAATATTCTGCTTTCGCTCGACAAAACTATTTTTTCCGTGTTAAAAAGCAAATTTTTCTTGTATATTTTCTGCATAAAATTCCCTTATGTTGCGACAAATTTCCGTCTTTTTCTTGCAATTCCTTGCCAAAATTCCATTTGTTTTGATTTATTTTACTACAAAAGTATTAAAACACTATTAGAAAATGTCACGCTAGAACAAACAAATAAAACTTGACAAGTCTCCGCCAAGAACTTTGTCCAAACTCTCTGACATTTCCAGATTGCAATCGCTCACAATTTTCTTGTCAAAGTTGTAATTTCTCACTTTTTTGTTCTGCGCAAGCGCGACAATTTCCTTTTTTGCTTTGCGCATTTTGCTTTCGTTTTCTTGAGCAAAAGTGTCATTTATCTTGTTTTGCAAGGTCTCAAACGCGCGCCTTTTGTTCTTGAGTTGTGAGCGCTCGTCTTGACAGCAAACGACAATTCCCGTCGGAATGTGCGTGATTCTCACCGCAGTTTCCACCTTGTTTACATTTTGACCGCCCGCTCCGCTTGAGTGGAAAAGGTCAATTCTGATATCTTTTTCGTTGATTTGCGACAAGTTTGCCGACAAATTTTCGATGACGGTAACGATTGCGATTTGTGGCGACTTGCCTGCATTTTCTCCGCAACCAATCGCGGTGTGCAAGCCACTTTCTCCCACAAGTTTTTCTATCGCGCCCCGTCCGCAAATTACAAAATTCACACAATTGTTATCTTTTTTTGTGACGGAAAATTCGAACCCTTCCTTGTCGCAAAAGGCGCTGTAAATACAGCCAAGTTGATTGACAAATTTGTCGCAATCAGGCGCGCCGTTGAAGTTTTTGATTTCCAACAAAACTTCGCTTTTTGTGGCGTTTGGCGCTTTTGCAAGCTCGTTTTTGATATCAATCGCAAGCTTTTCCGCCCCCAAACTGCAGTCCGCAATCTCCAATTGCACAATTTCGCGAGCTTCTTCGTCGTCGCAAACTTCCAAACTTTGGTTATAATATTCTACACGCTCGACGAGCAAGAGATATTCAAAATATTTTTCCGCAATAGTTTTGAACGAATTATATTCCTTTTCCAACTTGCGCAAAAGCTTCGAGTCGGCGGCGATTTCTGGCGCGACAAGCAACTCATTCAACTCATTCACACGAGCCAAAATGCCTTGCAATTTTTGTTTTATTTCACTAGAAAAAACTTCCATATTTCGCCCCGCTTGTAGTATTTTTTTTCGATTTTTCCAATAATTATTTTATTTCTTTGCAACTTTTTTTAAAATTTAATTATATTTTTTTCGATTTTTCCAACAATTAATCTTCTTCTTTGTCGCAATCTTCTTTGTCGCAATCTTCTTTGTCGCAATCTTCTTTGTCGCAATCTTCTTTGTCGCAATCGCAATTTTTGTGGCAATCGCAATCTTCCAATTTATCTTCGCGATATTCGCCGTGACAGCGTTTGAGCCGTTTTATCCCGACGGAAAGCCCCTTGCAAAAGCCAAATTTTCTCAAGGCTTCTATCATATATTGCGAGCAAGTGGGAGTCATAACGCACCTTTCTCGCACGCTCATCGGGGCGAATATTTGGTAAAGTTTTACAAAAAAAATAGCGATACTTTTCGCCCTTATCACTGCGTAAACCGCCACCAAACCGACCGCAATTGCCACGAGATAATTGATATTTTTTACCCACTCGACATTGCCACGCAGAAAAAAATAAATGCAAATTGTAATAAGACAACTTGCCACAATCGGCGCAATCACTTGCGCGCAAACATTCGCGATTGAGATTTTCGGTCGAGCAAACCGCGCAAAATAGGCGGCGTTTTCTTCTTCCGTCCGTTGGCTTTCTTCTGGCGACCAAATATTTTTGCCGACAAAAACCAACCGTCCGCCGTCGCCATTGACAATGACAACTTTCGACTTTTCTTCGTCGGAAAGTCGCAAAATTTGTTTGTCCACAAGGTCATTCTGCGACACAATCAATCGCTCGCCATTTTCCAACGCTGCGATTTCTCGCGCGACATTTTCCAACGCGACATTTTTTTGTTCGCTATCGTCCGCGACATTTTCCAACGCGACATTTTCCAACGCGACATTTTTTTGCTCAAGATTATCACGCGCGACATCGTCATTCTCGCATATCTTTTGCGACGCTATATCACGCGCGACATTATCCGTCTCGTTTTTTGCGCTACTGCGCTCACTTTTTTTTGTCACTTGCATTCAATCAATCTTTGATAGGTTGAGAAAACAATTTTGCAAGGTCGCCAAAAGTGCAATCATTTTTCTGTGTTACGTTCGCTCTTTTCGACTTTTTCTCACGCAAAAGCAACTTCATTTTCTTGATATTGGCTTCTGTTTCTTCCGTCGTGGTCAACGCGCAAACGAATGATTCCCCCGGGGCAACAATCTTAAATTTCGAGCCCATGAGCAAGCTTTTTTCGATTCTTGTTTCTTGTTTTTTCGCAGGTTTAACTTCCGTCGCGCCCTTCTTTGGTTTTTTCTCTTTTGGAGCTTTGCCGACAGCGACAACCGTCTCGATTTCTTCTATCTCGTCAACAGTCGCAAAAGTCGTGATATCCTCATAGAAATATTCAAAGGTGCTTTCTGTCGCGGACGGCGAAAGCATATCGAAAATGAACTCATAGACAAAGACTTGTTCTTTGTCGAACATAAGCCACGTGTCCTGATATTTGCTCGAAAAGTTGCCCCTTGTGAGCGCTTTTTCGTCAAAATAGTAGCCGTGGAATTCGACTGGTTCAATCTTCGCATTCTCGGGGTCAATCTCCAATTTTGCGAGCGCTTTCTCGTAAATATGCCATTTTTCCTTGCGTTTCATAACGAGCGAATGATATTTCTCATCGGTCATCGGTTTGTGCAAGCAGCCACCGCCCGGCTTAAAATATCTTATGCGAATTTTTTTTCTTTCTTTGACAAGACGTTTTTGTTCCTTGATAGCTCTCTTTTCTTCTTTTGACATAATTTGCCCCCCAATGACATATTGTCACTTTATTACCTATATTCATTTTACTAGCTTTTCCAACATTTTACAATAGATTTTAACAAATTTCTTCAAAATATATTATTTTATCAATATTATTGTATTTTTCGCTCAAAAATGTTACACTATTAATGACTTTTGACCGCGAAAGTGGCAAAAATATATTACAAAGGAGAATTATATGGAAGGTTTTACAAAATGGTTGCAAGAATTGGGCACAAAAATACTGCCAGGCATACTCAAAATTGTCTTGAGCTTGATAGTATTTTTTGTTCTTTGCAAGATTTTGAACATATTTTTCCGCAAGCTTGACAAGGCTATGGAAAAGAAAAAGGTTGAGGTAACCGTCCGCAGGCTGACCGTCAATTGGACGCGTCGCGTGTGCAAATTTTTGTTGGTGATTGGCGTTATCGCATATCTTGGCATCGACACGTCGGGCATAGCGGCGGCTATCGCGTCGATTGGGCTTGCGATTGGTCTTGCGTTGCAAGGCTCGCTTTCCAACTTTGCTGGCGGAGTGGTGATTGTGGTGATGCACCCTTATCGCGTGGGCGATTTTATCGAGTGCAAGCAATATTCTGGCACGGTCGAGGACATCGAACTTTTCCACACGGTGTTGTGCACGCCCGACAACAAGACTGTGATAATTCCAAACAGTTTGACGGCGAATTCTGAGATAGTAAACTATTCTCGCAAGGACACGCGCCGTTGTGACATGAACTTTTCCATCTCATATGACACCGACATTGTCAAGGTCAAAAGCGTGCTTGCGCAAGTCCTTGACGAGTGCGATTTGGTTCTCAAAGCGCCAGCTCCATTCATAAATATATCTGAGCATTCCGCTGACGCGATAACAATGCTTGTGCGTTTCTATGCGAAAAGCGACGACTTTTGGAACGCAAAATTTTATCTTCTCGAGGCGGTGAAAGTTGCTTTCGACAACAACGGAATCGACATACCATTCCAACAAATTGACGTTCATCTTTGCGAAAACAACGCCCTGAGCGCGAAAAAAAGCAAGTAAACACTTTGCAGTTGCAAGTCAATCTCAGCGAAAAAACCAAGCGACAAACCGACTGCCCGTCGGAAAATGACAAACACAACTTTCTGACTTGCGACACACTCTCGACACACTTGCGATATACTTGCTACGCACTTGCGACACATTCACGACACATTCACGACACATTCAACAAAAAGACTGCCACTTTTGTGACAGCCTTTTTTCGATTGATTGATTTTTTTGAGCCATTTTGCTTACGAAGTTTTTGAGCCACGCAATCATTTGTGTGTGTTTTTTTACACTGTTTTGAGCCAATCAACTTTCTCGATTACGCTTCCAACGAGTCAAAACTCTTGCGAATTTTACCCTTATACAGCTTGCGCAACTTTGCGAAAAGCGAAAGCGTCGCGACAAGAATCAACGCGCCAAACACTATCAAAACGTCGGTGAATTTCAACGCTACAAAAGGCACAAACTTCGCCACTCCATGGAGACTGCCAATCGCCGCGTTATAGATTGCCACGCACCCAAAGCCAAGAACAAGCCCAATGCCAAGCGCAGCCAAAATGATATAGAGACTTTGCAAAAAGTAAACCGCAAAACTATCTTTGACAAGAACGCCCTGCGACCGCAAGGTCAAAATATTCTTGCGAGAATTCTCAATACAAATGCCAACAATGCCATTTATCAACATGCATATCACAAAGAAAAAGAAAAAATAGAATGGCAAAATCAACATATTGGCAAGGTCCTCGGCGAACGTTTTTGCTTCGCCTATTGCAAATTTTTGTCCCTCAAAACTGATGTGGAAAACTTCATGCTTTGACATGTCATTGTCATTCAAATAGAGACCGTCCCAGTGACCTAAAATTATCTTTTTTTCATTTGTTTTGTTGAGCGCTTTGACAAGCTTGTTTATCGCGCTTCTGTCTGAGCATTTCACATTGCGGAAATTTGTCATCACACGCGTAGGCGCTTTTGTAAGTGTCTCGGTGATCTCATTGTAATCATTGACGGAAAAAATAAATGATGGAATGTTTTTCACGGTTGCTTTCACCGTGAATTTTCTATCGTTGTCCACAATGACATTTTTATCTGGACCCAAAAAGATATCAAGGCTTATCTCGTCGCCAACTTTAATTTTGCGATCGTAGGAGACATCTTCGCCGATGATAATTTCGCCGTCATTCAAAGCTACGCCCAACATCGTCTCAACCACCTGAGAACATTGACCAAAAGACATATATTTATGATCTTCGTCAAGCGCAAAATAAAGGCTCAACATGCTGGCGCGAAAGCAATCACTTCCGTTCAAAGACTGTTGCAACTCCATCAAATCTTTGTGAGCCACAAACATTTCTCGATAATATCCATCTGTGATGCTCTCATAATATTTGCCAATTTCTTCTTGCTTGTCCATGGACAAGTCGTCCCATTCTTTTTCTGTTATGTAGTTATATTTTTCGTCCTTAACATTGTCGTCAAAAATTCCTACAATTTTGAGCGGCATTTTGTTGATATACATCGCTCCCGCGGTAAAATATTTGCCAATGATTTCTTCTGGGGTTGACACATTGACATACTCGCCACTCTCGTTGCGCACAGGAGCATATCTTGTGATCATTTCTTGCGCGCGCGAATTGCTTATCACAATTTCATCAATTTTTTGTGGCAAATTTCCAAACAACAAAACGCTGTCAATATCCGACATATCATCAAGAACCACCATTTCTTTTTCTATAGACACCTCATTTGTCTTGAAAAGAATTGGCGCTTTTGCATAGTTGTCTTTATTAAACCTTGGATATTCATCTTCTTTTGTCTCCGCATTCCAAACTCTATGTCTCGGATATTCGCCAAGTCCGCTTGGACAAAAAATTGCCTTTGGCATATTCAATTTTTCCATTTCTTTGCTCAAGCCGTCCAAGTTGATATCAGAGCTAAACGACATTTTTGCAAATTTTTTGTTATTTGCCGTGAGAATATTGCCGTTAATGCTCCCGATATGACACATTGTCATGGCTGTGAAAGTCAGCATAATAAAAAAGACAAGTAATATCGCAAATGTGATAAACTTGCCTACTTTCTTCTTAAGACTCCACCCCGACAGAGCCACAATTGTTTTTGGGCTGAGCGAGCGAGACTGCTTATTCTTTTTCACTTTTTTGAAGTCATTGTTTTGCAAAGTCGCGTCAGCGCAAACTTGCGTTTTGCTTTCGCTTTCTTCCAAACGAGCTTTTGCGATAGCATTTTCTTCCGAAAGCAACAACTCGCCATAATAAATTTTTATTTGTTGGTCAGTATATTTTTCTGCAAGCTCGCGATTGTGAGTAACGACCACAACAAGACATTCCTTGGACAGTTGTTGCAAAATTTCAAAAATTTTGATACTGTTTTCCAGATCAAGATTGCCTGTTGGCTCGTCCGCGAAAATAACGCGCGGATTTTTGATCATACTTCTGCCAATAGCTATTCTTTGTTTTTCTCCGCCTGACAACATATAAACTTTCGAATTCTTTTTGTCGGTCAAGTCAAGTTTTGCAAGAATTTCGTCAACTTTTTTGTCCAAGTCAACGCCCTTTGGCAAGAACAATTCGCCCGTCAGGCGAATATTTTCGCCCGCGGACAAATTGGATATCAACTTGTAATCTTGATAGATATATGTAAAGTCTTGCATAGCGACTTCTTCTATTTGCGCATAGTTCGAATAGTCAACGCCATTGTAAGTTATCTTTCCACTCGAACAAGTGTCATTGTTGGACAAAATGTTAAGCAAGGTTGTCTTTCCACAGCCGCTGTCACCCACCAAAGCATAGAACCCCTTGTCAGCAAACTCAAAATTTATGCCCTTCAAAACAAGATTCTCGCCAAATGCTTTTTTAACATTCTCTAATTTTAACATATTATAACCCCTTTGTAGCCACGATTTTGCCCACAAAATTCTTTTTTTTGCGCAAAATTATTCATTACGATTTAATTATATCACTCGGAATATTTATGTCAACACCATACTCATAACAATTCTGGCATTTACACAAATTTTACTTTTCTTTTCGACAAGTTATTGCCTTGTGGATATACAACGCCGCAAAAATGATTGACGACGCTATACTTATCAAAAAGTTAAAATTGTAGGTCACGTTCTCTTTAATCAATTGATAACATATCGGTTCACCTGCTTTTGTTGCGTAAGTGGAAATTTTTATAAAACAAGGGAACGAATAATCAGCCGACAAATATTGTAAAGGAACGGTTGAGCGGAACGTAAAAAAGCTTATTTGAATAAAAGAGATTAGCCATATTACGGTCAGCGCCGACACAAGCGCAAAGTCATACCATTTTCTTTCTTTTTTTGTCGACAGCAAAAATATCAAAATTCCCACAAAAACAATGCTTACAAATGAAAATTCGAACGCATACACGTCCAAAAGATTGAGATAAATAAAAGAAATTATCATTTCCATAATAGATATACACAAAGCAAAAACACTGATAATCAACGAGAATTGAAACTCATTTTTCTGTTTTAAATTAATAGCTTCCATTTTCTGCCTCCTGTTAAAACTTAACTATTTATTTACTTTTATCAAAAATTTTGCATATTTTTTAACATTTTCCTGCCATTTTTTGCTCAACATTATTCTTTACAATTTAATTATATCACTCCGAATATTTATGTCAACACCGTAATCATAACAATTTTGGCATTTACACAAATTTTACTTTTCTTTTCGACAAGTTATATCAGAATTGGACAAAATGCCTTTTTTGGCTATGTTCGCGCGGTCACTTTCTCTTTTATGACAAAGCAACATTAAGCATTCCAAAATGCCTTTTTTGGCTATGTTCGCGCTGTCAATTTCAACATATATCCAACTGTTGCGAGCGCACAAAACAACTTGACCGCCACGATTTGCGCCAGTCTTTTTCTCTGAGAGACAAACGAGCTTTTTTTCAGCTAGTCTTTTTTCCTGATTTCCGCAATAATTTTGTCGACCTGTTTTTCCGCGTTTGGAATGTCGTCATTGACCACCACCCAATCTGACAACTTTTCCAAAATTTCTTGTGGCGGTTGTCTTTCGATAATTCTTTGAATGGTTTGTCTGTCGAGAGAATTCCTTTTCATCACGCGGTCAATTCGTTCTTCTTCGCTTGCGCTCACACAAATGACCTTGTCAAAAAAGCTTTCCAACTCACTGCCTACAAAAGCGCTCACTTCGACAAAAAGGTCGTTTTCTTTTTCGAAAATTTCTTCAAGGTCGTCACGCACTCTTTTGCGAGCGAGATTGTTGAGTTGCGCGAGCTTTTTGCTGTCGCGAAAAACAATGTCTCTGAGAGTATCTTTGTCGATTTTGTCGTCCACAACGGCAGTCGGAAAAACATATCTTATTTCTTCGATATAGTCTTTCTTCCCCACGATTCCGTTGTAGATTTTGTCACAATCAACCACCACAAAGCCCTTGCTTGCGATGTAGTCAGCGATTGTGCTCTTGCCACTTCCGATGCCACCTACGATTGCAATTTTCATCATTTCGCCTCCAACCAATTTTTTCCTATTCCACAGTCAGCGACAAGCTTTACGCTTGTTTTGACGGCGTTTTCCATGTTTTCGACAAGCAAAGCCTTGACTTGCTCGACTTCGCTTGCAGGGGTGTCAACAATCAACTCGTCGTGCACTTGCATAATGAGTTTTGCGCCCAATTTGCGGTCAGTGATAGCCTTGTCGACCTTTATCATAGCGAGCTTTATGATGTCGCTCGCGCTGCCTTGCAATGGCGCGTTCATCGCCACGCGTTCGCCAAAACTTCTGAGATTGTAATTGCTCGCCTTGAGCTCAGGGATATCGCGACGCCTTTTCAAAATTGTTTCGCTATAGCCCTTTTCTTTCGCGACCTTGATGCAATTGTCCATATATTTTTTGACAGCTGGATATTTGACAAAATATCTTTCGATAAACTCGCGCGCTTGCCACACAGGAATGCCCAAGTCCTCGCTCAGCCCAAAGTCGCTTATGCCATATATTATGCCAAAGTTGACGGCTTTTGCCTGCCGTCTTTGGTCGGCGGTAACTTCCGCCAAAGGCACGTTCAACACTTGCGACGCCGTCGTGGCGTGAATGTCAATGTTGTTGTTGAATGACGCGCGCATTGTCTCGTCTCCGCTAAATTCCGCCATAAGTCGCAACTCAATTTGAGAATAATCGGCGCTCACAAGCAAGTTGCCTTTGCTCGCGACAAACATTTTTCTGATTTCTTTGCCTTCTGGTTTTCTTATCGGAATGTTTTGCAAGTTCGGCTCGGTCGACGACAACCTGCCTGTGGCGGTCACCGTTTGTTTGAAAATTGTATGCACTGCTCCGCGGCTGTCCAGCAAGGGTTCGAGCCCGTCGAGATAGGTCGATTTGAGCTTCGAAAGTTCGCGATGTCTCAGCAACAACTCGACAATCGGGTGCTCGGCTTTGAGACTGTTGAGCACGTCAACGTTGGTCGAAAAGCCCGTTTTTGTCTTTTTTCCACTCTTGAGTCCAAGGTCATCGAAAAGCACCGTCGCAAGCTGTTTTGTAGAATTTATATTAAAACTTTTGCCCGCAAGGTTGAAAATTTCTTCTTGCAATTCTTCGAGCTCGCCCCCAAAGCGACTTTGCATTTCTTTGAGCACAGCCTTGTCCACGACAAAGCCCGCCTTTTCCATTTTGAAAAGCACCTTGACAAGTGGCAATTCGAGGTCGCGATAGAGTTCCACAAGCCCCTTTTCTTGCAACTCTTTGTTGAGAATTTTGTCCAGCTCGAACAAGCATACGCAAGGGTTTTCTTCGTCAATGTGACAAGCGTTTGCAAGCTCGGCTATGTTTTTGTAATTTCGATTTGCGTCGCACAAATACGCCTTGAGAATTTCGTCGTTGTCCGCGCCATTGAGTTCAATGCCGTCATCGTCCAAGACGTGCATTTCTGTCTTTGAGTCAAAAAGGAATTTCTTGATATTTTCGTCTTGCAAGACGGCTTTCATTCCGTCAAGAAAAGCGTTGTAATCTATCCCTTCGCCAAAAAGATTTTCTGCGATATTGATATGGAAAACTTCTTTTTGACTTGGCGCGACAAAAATTTCTTTGCCGATTTCCAAGGCGAGTTGTTGACTTTTTTTGATTTTTCCGACAACAATTTCGAGCTGTTCAACATTTACAACTTCGCTCAATTGATATTCAATTTTTTCTTTTTCTTCAACAATTTGATTGCTTTCGCTCTCAACAAACGCCATTTTGTCCGCAAGTTTGTTGAACTCGAATTGACGGAAAAGCGTCTTTACTCCGCTGTCAAAAGGCATTTTGAGAGTGGCGTCGTCAAGGTCAAATTCAATGTCACAATCGAGCTTTATCGTCGCGAGCTGATAAGAAAGATAGGCGAGTTCTTTGTTGGCGACAAGCTTTTCTTGCAACTTGCCCTTGAGCTCGTCGATGTGTTGATACACTCCGTCAAGCGTGTCATATTGTGTGAGCAGCGACATCGCGGTTTTTTCGCCCACGCCCGGCACACCCGGAATGTTGTCGGCAGAGTCGCCCATGAGAGACTTCAAGTCGATGATTTGGCTCGGTCTCAGCCCCTCCGACGCGAGTTGCGCGACGTCATAGTTTACTATCTCGGACACGCCCTTTTTTGTCAAAACAACCGTCGTGGTGTCGTCGATGAGTTGCAAACTGTCGCGGTCACCCGTCACGATATACGTTTGAATCTTCCAACGCTTTGCAAAAGTGCCAATAAGGTCGTCCGCCTCCAGCCCGTCACACTCAACAATAGGTATATTCATCGCGCGCAAAATATCTTTGAGCGGTTGCAATTGACTTGCGAGCTCGTCGGGCATTGGTTTGCGAGTGCCCTTATATTCGGCGTACATTTCCTTGCGGAAAGTCGGAGCTTTGCGGTCGAAAGTCGCGATTATGTGAGTTGGTTTATAATTTTCTATAAGTTTCAACAGCATATTTACATAGCCAAAAATTGCGCCCGTGTGTTGACCTTCTTTGTTGGTCAGCAACGGCAAAGCGTAATAAGCGCGGTTTATAAGACTGTTGGAGTCGAGTAGCAAAAGTTTTTCCATTTTGTTCCTTTTCGATTTTTATTTGTTTCTTATTTAATATAGTTCGTTATCTTACTTTTAGTTTTTTTAATGTTTCTTGCTTGTAGCTTTTTTGATTGTTTTTTGGTTGTTTTTTGATTGTTTTTTGATTACTTACTTGTTTTTTTAATGTTTCTTGCTTGTAGCTTTTTTGATTGCTTTTTTGTATTTTTTATCGCTTTTTTCTTATAGTCTCTATATTGTTACTTATTTATTTTTTTATCGCTTTTTATCGTATCTTGTTTTTTCTTGCAAATTTTTGTCTCTTGTTTATCTTTCCACTTGTAATTAGTATTTTTTTTAACAATATACAAATGTTTGTTTTCATATATATTGTAACCTATTTTTGGTCATTTGTCCATAATATTAAAAAATTTGTATCATTATATTTGACAATTGACCGAGAAATTTGTTATAAGTTAAGTGTAGAAAAAGAATTTTAGAAAATTACGCGAATGGTTTGCGTAGCGTAGCGCGATTGGTTGCGTTACAAAAGGAGCTTAAATGGAAATTTTTAAATCTGTACTTATGCTGTTGGGTGGGTTGGGCGTGTTTCTTGTTGGCATAAAATTTATGGGTGACAACCTAGAAAATATTGCCGGCAACAAGATGAAAACTCTTTTCAACAAAATCAGCAACAACAGGTTTTCAGGGGTCGCGATTGGCGCGGCAGTAACCGCGGTTATTCAAAGTTCGTCAGCGACGACAGTCATGGTCATCGGCTTTGTAAACGCCGGAGTTATGACACTCGTGCAAGCGACAAGCATTATTATGGGCGCGAACATCGGCACAACCGTCACCGCTCAAATCGTCGCGTTGAAGTCCCTGCCTATCACAGAAGTATTTATCTTTCTCGCCTGCATTGGCGCTTTTATGCAAATGTCGAAAAAGGACGTTATCAAAAAAGTTGGCGCAATCTTGTCAGGCATCGGAATTTTGTTTGTCGGCTTGACCGTTATGAGCGATTCAATGGAAGTTCTCAAGGACAATCCAGCTATCAGAGAAGTTTTGCTCAACACTTCGAATCCATTTCTATTGTTAATTTTTGGCACGGCGCTCACGGCGGTAATTCAAAGTTCGTCCGCGACCACAACAATTGTTATCAGCCTTGCAGGCAGTGGTCTTATGACCTTGCGCTCGGCAATTTTTACCACACTAGGAATAAATATCGGCACTTGCGTAACGGCTTTGCTCGCATCAATTGGCGCGACCACCAACGCAAAACGCACGTCAGTCATTCACCTATCTTTCAACGTTATTGGCTGCGCGCTTTTCTTCACAATATTTATGTGCCTGCCGCAAGCGTTTTTCACCACAATGGAAGGCTGGTTCAACGGCGTGATTGAGACACAAATCGCAATGTTCCACACTTTCTTCAACGTGGTTACAACAATTTTGCTCTTGCCTTTTGTAAAGCAATTGCCAAAACTCGCGTCTCTCATTGTCCGAGACAAAAAATCAAAAGTCCCAGCAACTGTCGAAGACGACACCACAAAAAAACTTACCTATATCGACAATCGTTTGGTGGCGACTCCGTCAATCGCGATTATGATGGCTCGCAAAGAAATCATTGGAATGTTCGAGCTTGCAAAGAAAAACCTCGATATGTCAGTTGATATGATCACCACTCTCGACCTTTCGTCAAAAGAAAACTTCGAAAATCGAGAAATCAAAATCGACTATCTCAACGCCGAGACAACAAAGTTCTTGATCAAAATCTCGACCGAAAGAATATCCTATATCAACGAAAAGGAGCTCGCGTCTTATTATCACGCGCTTTCCGATATCGAAAGAGTGGGCGACTATGCAGAAAATATCGTCGAATACGCTCAAGAATTGACCAACTACAAGACGACTTTCTCCGAGACGGCAATCGCCCAAATCAGAGAAATGAACGAAGCAATCAACAACCTTTACGCGTGCGTGCACGACTCGTTTGTCAATCGTGACATAAGCACTTTGCGCCTTGTCGCAGACCTAGAAGAAGTTGTGGACCGCTTCCAAGAAAAGCTTGAACGCGACCATATCGACCGTATGATTCAGAACCTTTGCCCTGCTCAAGCGGCAAGCGTGTTCTTGTCTTTGATAAGCAATATGGAAAGAATTGCCGACCATATCCGCAACGTTTTCAAGAGTATGCTCAACTATGTTCACGCGCCACTTCCAGCTCGCGCAATGGTCAAACAAGACTATCGCCCAAGCGTGCCTGCGTCATCGTCCACCCCAACAACACAACCTGCTGACAGCTTTGGCGGACCTCAACCAGTCAAGCCAATCGCAATCGAACAAGTTGTGACAGCTCCACAGCCTTTGAGCGAACAAGAACAAAAAGCGAAAAAAGAAGCTGACAAGGCTGACGAAAAGACAAAGAAAGCAACCGCGAATGCAGTGGAAAAAGCAAAAAAAGCGACGGACAAAGCCGACGACAAAGCGAAAAAAGCCGTTGACAAAGCCGACGAAAAAGCGAAAAAATAAGCGACCGCGTTAACGAATTAAACAACCGAAACAAAACAACTATGTTGCCAAATAAATAGAAATAATAAGCGACAGCGTTAACGAATTAAACAACCGAAAAAATCAACTTTGTTGCCAAATAAAACCAAAAAATAAGCGACAGCGTTAACGAATTAAACAAAATTAAATACATCTATTCAATAGAAAATACGCCCCACAAGGAGCGTATTTTTTGTTATCGTATTACTTTAAAATTTATTGATTATCCATTGCAATTTGCAAACTTGATTGCGCCCCATTCCAAAGCTTTTAGCAACAAGCCTTGACAATCAATTCCGTCACAAAAACCGCGATTGTCGCGCACAGCGCCACGGGGAAAAGCCCAAGCTTTTTGTATGACAACAACAGCGCCACAACTCCGCCAACGCACGCGGATATTATACTTCCCGTCGAAAAAATGACCGCCGGGAAAACCATCGCCACCAAAATTCCATAAGG
>JAVXBP010000029.1:0-17485 GCA_036659935.1 Clostridia bacterium | reverse complement strand
GGAACAGTCTCGAATGTTGACAAAAATTACAACAACGACGCTTTCAACGTCGCATATACAACGTCAGATGTTTTGATAAGTTGGCAAGGAAACATTCTTGGAAACGAAGGAATGCTTGACAAAAATGTCACCGGTGGCGGTCAGCCGACCTACGCGGCAAAATCAATATTAGAAAAACTGTACAAAAACGCAAAACCTGCCTACTTCGAATGCCCAGAAAGCGTTAAAATGACAAAGTTTGACAAATTCGAGTGCGAACAAAACCACAAAATAGTTTTGTCATCACAAAACGCCCCTACACGATATATTTTGAGCGGCTATTTTGACACAACAAAACTACCAACTGAAATTGATAAAACTTTTGACGAACTTAAGATAATAAACTTGTTGTTCAAAGAAGAAAACAACTTTGTTAATATACAATTCGACTGCAACAAAAAACTTTGCTACAAAATATATAGGAAAAAGTTCCTACAAGACGAAGAATTGTTGTATGATATCAAAGACTTTTCGAAAAAAGAAAACATTACTATCACACAAGAAAGCAAAATGTTTTCCGTGTCATATACGATTGTGCCATATTATTTAAACGACCAAAATGTCGAAGTTATTGGCTATCCAAACAAATTCCAAACGCGTGGAATGAAAGTTATTATTTGGTCCAAACAATTTTAATAATCTAATATATTCAAGTTTATTAATTTGATATATGCAAGCAAATATTTACAAATTTGCTA
Organism: Clostridia bacterium; assembly: GCA_036659935.1. Taxonomy (GTDB): domain Bacteria; phylum Bacillota; class Clostridia; order Christensenellales; family UBA3700; genus JAVXBP01. Next base: position 16,748 of record JAVXBP010000029.1, on the reverse strand, counting down.
ATATGCACAAAAATAATTACAAAATATCGCCTAATTGAGAAGTAAAATAGCGAAAAATAATGCAAGGTGATTGAAACCTCGCATTATTTGTATTATACCAACTATTAAAATTTAATAACTTATTGCGGTTTGTATTGGAAAAATTCTATATTTTCGATTGCATCAGCTATCAATTCTTCAATATTTTCTATGTGAGATTGTTCTTTTTGAGCAGTCTCCAAGCTTGGTTTTATCACTGGGTTTTTTGGAAGAAAGACCGTACAACAATCTTCAAAAGGAAGTTCGCTCAATTTGAAAGTGTTAATTTCTTTTGCAATATCCATAATCTCATATTTGTCACAACTTATCAATGGACGGAAAACTGGCAAATTTTTGACCGCTTCGTTTGTCACCGTTATGCTTTGCATTGTTTGGCTTGCAACCTGACCAAGACTTTCGCCCGTTATCAGCGCCCCGCAATCATTTGCCACTGCAACTCTTTCCGCGATGTCTACCATAATTCTGCGCATAATTGTTATCATATAATCGGCTCTGCACTTTTCGTGAATTGCTTGTTGAATTTTGGTAAAAGGCACGACAAAAACTCTAATTTTTCCGCAATAAGCAGTGAGTGTTTGCGCCAAGTCAAGAACCTTTTGTTTGGCTTGCTCGCTTGTGTATGGATAACTTTGATAGTGAATCGCGCAAATTTCCATTCCGCGTCTTGCCATTCTCCAACCTGCAACAGGGCTGTCAAAGCCACCGCTCAACAAAAGCATACCTTTGCCAGCAGTGCCAACGGGCATTCCTTGCGCACCCAAAATAATATCACGGAAAATATAAGCATAGCCTTTTTCTCTGATGTCGACCTTGATTTCCAAATCAGGATTGTGTAAATTTACGCTCAAAAGCGATCTATTTTCCAATATATAACCGCCCAACATTGCCGCAATCTCAGTGCTCGTTTTGTCAAGGCGCTTGTCTGCGCGATTGACCGTTACGCGAAAAGTTTTCGTTTCGTCTTGTGGCGCAAAAGCAAGAATTGCGTTTTGCATACTTTGATAATCGCTTGCGCACTTTGTCGCGACGCTCAAGGAATGAATTCCAAAAACTTTTTTCAATTTTCCGAGAATTTCACCGCCAAAAGCTTGGTCATAATCTTCTATATAATATCGGTTTTGCGTTCTAATAAAATTACATTCGACGCCGACGAGCGCTTTTTTGATATTATTTATCAACGCGCCCTCAAAATAGCTCTTATTTCTGCCTTTCAAAAATATTTCGCCATATCTTATCAAAATTACTTCTTGCATATTACACCCTCTGAAAACGTGACAATTCGTCAATCGTTTGTTTTAATTTTTCTATAAATATATCAATTTCTTCTTTTGTATTTTCTTCGTTAAAACTCAATCGCAACATTCCACTGCTGTAAGGCGCGGAAACTTTGAGCGCGTCAGGAATTCTCTTTGAAGATTTTTTCGCCGAACAAGCCGAGCCTGTGCCAACAATGATATCGAATTTTTCCAAACAATGAACTATCACTTCACCACGCGCGTTGCCGAAAGAAACGCTGATTATGTTTGGCGCTGCCTCTTGCTGATTTGTGTTGACAATCATATTTGTTGGGAATTCGCTTTGCAATCTTTGCAGCGCATAAGTTTGCAATTCTCGCAAATATATCGCATTTTTTGAAAGATTGGCTCGCATTTGGCTTGCAGCTTGCGCAAAAACAGCGATTCCGCCGACATTTTCTGTCGCTGAACGAATATTATTTTCTTGCCCACCGCCAAAAACAAAGGTTCGTGGATGAATGTTTTTGCTTACAAAAAGCGCGCCAACGCCTTTCGCCCCGTGAATTTTGTGAGCGCTGATTGAGTATAGATCTACGCCCAAAGCTTGCAAATTTGTAGGAATTTTGCCATACGCTTGCACTCCGTCACTGTGAAAAATTGCGTTTTTGCACTTGATTTTTATCATTTTGCTGATAGCCGCCAAGTCATTGACCGCGCCAGTCTCATTGCAAACGTGCATAATCGAAACAAGAATTACACTGTCCGTCAAAAGTCCTTCAAGCGCGCGCAAGTCAGTTTTCCCAAACTTGTCGCAAGGCGCAAAAACTATATCAAAGCCCTTGTTTTCCAGCTCTTTGGCGCAATTGAAAATTGCAGAATGTTCAACACTGCCAACAATTATTGTGCCTTTCTTTTGCTTTGCGCAACAAAACATTGCAATATTATCCGCTTCCGAGCCCGATGCGGCAAAAATAATCTCGTCGCCGTCAACTCCCAAAGTTTTGGCAATTTGACTTCTTGCGCCCTTGACAACATTGGATATTTCGAGCGCTTTTCCATATAATGCCGACGGATTGTAGAATTCGTCACAAGCATATTTTGTATATGTTTCAATGCAATTCGCAAACATTTTTGTGGTTGCCGCATTGTCAAAATATATCATATTTTCTCCTAAATTACTTCTTTTGCACAAATATATTTATGTTCGCAAGCACAAATTCGTACGTTGCAAGCAAAATTTCTTGCTATAATCACTTCTTTTGCACAATTAAATTTATGTTAGCAAGCATAAATTCGTCCAGCGCAAGCAAAACTTTCTTACTGTTTTTTAATTCTAACACAAACATATCAAAGTCGCAAGTATATGAGTATATTTTCGCAAAATTTTGCGCCTTGCGAATGTCTTTTTTGCTGTCAAATGGCGCAAAACTTTCGCACTTTTCTATTGAGATAATTTCTCTCAAGTCAGCGCAAAAAAGTTCTTTTCTTTGATAAGGCGCTGTTTTTGTCACTGTCAAAACACTGTCTACAAGTCTATAATTCACCTTGAATGTGAGAAAAGTTGACAAAATTCTAACCGCCAAAAGACAAGCGAAAACTCCAAGCGATGTCAAAACTCCCGACCACTTCAACACAACCAAGTTGCCAACAAAGACCCACAAGTTGCCAAAGTCAACAATCAAACAAAGCCACAATAGCAATATTTTTGCCAATTTGTATTTGTCAAAATTCAATTCGTAGCCATAATCAATCATTTCAACGTGACAATAGTTACGCCACTATCGCCTTCGCCATATTGCCCGATGCGAAAACTTTTGATATTTTTGTTTTTGGCAAAATATTCGTGCAGCCCCTTGCGCAACACTCCGCTACCTTTTCCGTGCACAATTCTCACTTCCGAATAACCTTGCAAATATGCGTCGCTCAAATATTGGTCAGTGTTGTATATCGCTTCGTCAAGGTTTTGCCCCAACAAATTCAATTCGCTTGGACAAGCGACATTTGTAAAAGGTTTTGTTATATTGATTTTCTTTTCGATTTTCGCACTTTCTTTGACTTTGATTTTTTGACAATCGCCAAACTTTACACAAGTGGTCATTATCCCGACTTTGACGCCAAATTCGCCTTTTTTACGATTAATATTGATAACTTCGCCGACAGAATTGAGCGATTGTATAAATACTTTGTCGCCAACAAAAATATCGCCGTCCAACTTTTCGATCACAGGCTCGGCTTTTTCTTGCGCAAAAACCTTTTTCGAAAGTTTGCTTTTGACATTTCTCGCCTCAAACAGCGCCTTTTCGTCGCCAATTTTGACGTTTTCTTTGATTTGTTCAATCAATTCTTCCGCTTCGTCCATATAATCACTCAACAATTCTTTCGTCGCTTTTGCAAGTTTTTCGTCAAGCTTTTGTTTTTCTTGTTGAATCGTTTTCAGAACATTTTCACTCTCTTGCGCATCTTTTTGTGATTGCAAAAGGATATTTTCCGCCTCATATTTCATTTTTTCGGCATCTCGGCGAGAATTTTCCGCGCTTGTAATTATTTTGTCAAATGATATTTTTTCTTCCGAAAGCAATGATTTTGCCTTTGCGACAATGTCAGAACCAAGCCCAAAATTTGTCGCAATCTCAATCGCGTTCGAGCTTCCTGACGTGCCAACAAGCAGTTTGTATGTCGGCGAAAACGTTTGCGGGTTGAAGTCCATACTCGCAATTTGGACCGTTGGAGTAGAAAAAGCATACTCTTTAAGCTCGTTGAAGTGGCTTGTTGTGATTGTCACGCAGTCGTTTTCTTTGAGGAATTCTATCACCGCGATAGCCAACGCGCTGCCTTCCGACGGGTCAGTTCCCGCCCCAAGTTCGTCCAACAAAACAAGGCTATTGCTCGTCAAATGCTGAGTAATATTAACAAGATTGACAATGTGCGACGAAAAAGTTGAAAGATTGTTTTCTATGCTTTGCTCATCGCCAATATCGCAATAAATATTTTGAAAAATTGCCAGCTCGCTGCCTTCCGCGCACGGCGCAAAAATTCCTGTCATTACCATAAGAGAAAGCAAGCCAACAAGTTTTAGCGTGACAGTTTTTCCGCCAGTGTTTGGACCAGTGATAACCAAAGTCGCAAATTTCGCTCCGATTTCTATGTCGATTGGCACAACTTTTGCTGGGTCGATGAGTGGGTGCCTACCTTTGACAATTTTGACATAATGTTTATCGTTAAGAATTGGCAAAATTCCTTTTATCGACTTCGAAAAACTCGCTTTCGCAAATATCATATCGAGTTGTATCAAAACGCTATAAGTTTGAGCAATTCCGCCACATTCTTCGTGTATTCTTGCCGAAAAAGCGCGCAAAATTTTCTCAATCTCAAATTTTTCTTCGATTTCATAAGATTTTAGTTGATTGTTGAGACCAAGAACTGCCATTGGCTCGACATAAGTCGTCGCGCCTGACGAAGATTGGTCGTGAATAAGCCCTTCAATTTGGTTTTTATATTCCGATTTCAACGGAATAACATATCTATCATTGCGTATTGTAATGATAGAATCTTGCAAATATGTCGAATAAGTTGACGATGATATATAAGAATTCAACTTTTGTCTTATTTTGTCATTACAAAGCCTTATATCTTTTCTAATTCTCGTCAATTCCGCCGACGCGCCGTCCGCAATTTCCGTTTCGCTCAAAATTGAAGTGTTTATATCGTTTTCCAACTTGCTGTCAAAGAAAATATTCGATGCAAGCATTTGCAAGTCAACAATTTTGTCATTGTTCAATTCTTTGAGCTGTGTCTTTGCCAAACGGGCTGTTTTGAGCAAACGAGCGAATTTGAGAATGCTTTTTGTGCTTTGAGTAATGTTTTTTGTCGCATTGTCAAGCTCGTCTTGCATGTTGTCAAACGCAAAGTCAGGGTTGGACGAAAGCTCATACATCACAATATCGGCTTGCTCAGTAAGCGAAAGTTGTTGTCTCACTTCTGCAAGTTCAATATGCGGTTGCTCGCGCAAAATTGCTTCCCTTGTTGGCGCGGAGCAAGCAAAGTTGGACAATCTTTTTAAGATTTTCTCATATTCAAGTGTTTTGAGAGATTTTTCTTCTATCATTTTACTCCTCTAAACAAATGCCCGCAAGTTGTGTTTTCTTCTGACTTGCCAACTTTTTCGACAAAATTTTGAACAATTTCATCTGCTTTCAGTTTATCACAATCGCCCAATTCTACAAAGTAATTGTATCGTACTTTTGATATTTTGTTGCGAATATCAATTTTTTGTGGGTTTTTGACATTAAAATAGCAGTTTTTGAGCTTTGTGCGACAAATTCTATATTTTGCCATTTTGTCATAATAGAAAAAGTCACCTTGATATTTGCATGTCGCGCAGCTACATTTTGTGTTGAGTTGAATCGGACAATGACACAACGTCATCACCGTCAACTCGCCATAGCTATAAACGATATGATTTTTTCTCATATTTGATTGCTCGTCCAGCGTAAGTTCAACCGACGACAGATAATTGTCCAAGCCCAAGACTTGCGCGGCGCGCTCATTGTACAAGTTAAGCCCCTGTCCACCTATCGCCACAAGTCCATATTCTCGCGCAAATTCTATTGCGTAAATGTTGTCACAAATGATGCCTGACAAGCGATTTGAATATTTTTCTAGAAAGTTTTTTATCATTTCAATATCTTTGCCACGCGCAATTTTTGGCAGTTTTGCATAAGCATTGATTATTTTATCGTCAAAAGACTTGCAAATTAAGCTGTTTTGTAGAATACTTTCGAAAAATTCGTCACAATTCTCGTCAAAATCAATCACAAGATTGACATTCTCAAGAAAGTTATTGTCCGCGATAATATCAATATTATTGGTCGCAACAAAAGGCTTGTTGTTGCAAATATAGTTGTCACAGCAAGTCAATTGATTGCAAAATTGCGAGTAGTTTACCCTACTTTTTTTCTTTGCATTTCGGGCAAGCAATTCTTGTTCCAACAATTGCAGAGTGTCTCGCCTTGCGCCATTCAACAATGACAACGGCACAAATATTCCGTCATCAACGCATATAACAATGTCGCTTTCGTCAACAACGGCAAAATTGCTTTCGCCGACCTTGGAAAGTTGTTTTCTTATTGAGCTAATATCGGTTGACATTTTTTCAGCTTTTTCCACGATATTGCCCACAAATTTCTTTGCAACGCCGTCACAAGAAAATTCTATCTCAAGCGATTTTCCCAACTTTGCGACACAATTTATTCTCAATCTTTTCTTTGGATTGACATTTTCAAATTTTGACACCTGCGCGGAATCAAGCGTAATGCGAACTTCGCTGCCTTGCGGAAAAGTTTTGTTGGACTCTACAAGCGTTTCGCCACCTTTATATGCAAGTTTTGTTACGCCAAAACCGCCAAGCTCTTTGTTGTCTGCGACAATTTTGAGTCCGTCGCCAACTTTTAGCGGATAATTTGTGCGTATATGCACATTATTGTCCTTACAAATTGCAACTGTTCCTATTTTTTGACCAATATTGCCCTGTATTGACGGAAACATAATTTGACTTGTCGCGCAATAATTATACCCTTCAGAAAAGTTGCCACGATTGTAGGCCCTTTGCAAATTTTGCGTCATATGCTGTGTTACTTCGCGCGTTTCGAGAAATTTGCGATATTGTTCGACAACCACGCCAACATAATGCGCTTGTTTGAGCCGTCCTTCGATTTTCAAACTGTCGACACCGTACGCAATCAGTCGGTCGAGCTTACCGATCAGGCATTGGTCGGCTGGCGAAAGCAAATAGCTCGGCTTGCTGTTGAAAGAGCTTTTGTATTCCAACCTGCAAGGCTGATTGCATTTGCCACGGTTGCCACTGTCGCCACTCATCATGCTCGACAACAAACACCCGCCCGAAAAACTTACGCACAACGCGCCGTGCACAAAATATTCAATTTCCAACTTTGTGTTTTGTTTTATTGCGATAATATCACTCTCGAGCGCTTCACGCGCAAGAATTACTCGCGAAAAGCCAAGTTTTTCCAACACTTTTGCGCCAGCGAGATTGTGCGCGCCAATTTGAGTGCTCGCGTGCAAAGGAATATCATACTTTTTGAGTATGTCAAGAACGCCAAAATCTGTTACAATAAAAGCGTCAACGTCGGCTTTTGCGCACGCGTCGGCATAAAGCTCAAACTGCGCAAGCTCATTTTCTTTGATATTTGTGTTGAAAGTGACAAAGACTTTGACACCAAACAAGTGACAAAAGTCAACATATTGTCCAATATTGTCAATTGTAAAGTTGTCCGCCTTAATTCTTGCGTTGAACAAATCCAAGCCAAGATATACCGCGTTTGCTCCGCTGTATACCGCTGCTTTGAGCGCTTGAACACTGCCAACTGGCGCAAGAATTTCTGTCATTATCTCAACACCGCCCCAATTTCTGACGTCAATTTTGTCAAAATTCTTTCGATTTTCGCATTAACTTCTTCTTCGACAAGAGTTTTTTCCGCATTTCTAAAAGTCATTTTTATCGCGACGCTTTTTTTGTCTTTTCCAAGCGATTCACTGCGATAAATATCGAATATTTTGGCGCTTTCGAGCATATTTCCGCCACCTTTTCTTACAATTTGCAAAATGTTTTCCGCATCTTTTTCTTCGTCAACGACAATCGCGATATCGCGTTCAATCGACGGGAATTTTGGTATAGATTTGAATTCGTAAGCAAAATTTGCGAGTTTGTTCAACATGTCAATGTCAAGTTCCGCGATATAAACTCTGTCTTTTATATCCAACTTTGCCAAAACTGACGGGTGAACTTCGCCGATATATCCAATTTCTTTGTCTTTTATCGTCAAAACTGCGCTTCTTCCTGCGTGCAAATAATTAATTTTTGCGCGAGAATATGTCGCGTTCAAACGGAATTTGTAACAAATTTGTTCAACAACATTTCTGAGCGTATAGAATGTTTCATTTTCGCCATAAGCGCCAAAAACAATTTTTTCAGTCTCAGTTGGTTGAATTGCTGTGTTTTCGTTTGGAATATATACCCTTGCATTCTCGAACAACCTTGCTGTTTTGTTGCCTTTGAGATAGTTGGACGAAAGCGTCGCAAGCATGCTATAAGACAAAGTCGTGCGCATAACTGACATATCTTCGCCAAGTGGATTAAGAATAGTTATACAATTTCTCAACGCGTCGTCCTTGTCCAACAAAAGCGTATCAAAGCATTTTGGCGACACAAATGAATAAGTCAAAATTTCGTTGAAAGAGTTGTTAACCGCAATTTCTCTCAAAGTATCAACATTTTTTTGTTTTGCGTTTTTGCCACCGATTGTTTGCTTGCCTTTGTCCATCAAAGTGCTCACAATGTAATCATAGCCATAAAGACGAATAATTTCTTCCGCAAGGTCATTTGCATTTTCGATATCGTCGCGGAAAATTGGCTGTTCGCAAACAAGAGTGTCCTCGCCCTGCAAGGTCGTTTTTATTTGCAAACTGTTGAGAATGTCAAGCATAATTTGAGTTGGAACGACAATTCCTAGAATGGAATTTATTTTCGAAACGCTAACATTTATAACTTTTGGTGACAAGTCCGCATTCAAAACATCAATCATACCGCATGCGATTTCGCCATAATTATATTGAGAGATAAGTGACAAAGCGCGTTGCATTCCCAGGCGCTGACTGTCAAAGTCAATGCCCCTTTCGAAGCGGAATGACGAGTCAGAACGCAAGTTGAGCTTGCGGGAAGTGCGACGAATGTTGTCACGCAAAAATTTTGCGCTTTCAAAGGCGATTGTCTTTGTGCTTCCAGAAATTCCACTGTCAATGCCACCCATAACGCCAGCGATTGCCAAAGGTTTTTCGCCGTCGGCGATTGTCAACATTGAGTCGTTGAGCTCATATTCTTTCGCGTCGAGCGCGACAATTTTTTCGCCATTTTGCGCATTGCGAATGTTCAAGACGTTTTGAGAGAGTTTTTCCGTGTCAAAAGCGTGCATAGGTTGACCAATTTCTATCAAAACATAATTTGTAATGTCAACAATGTTATTTATTGGGCGCAAACCAACGGCTTTGAGGCGTTTTTGAATAATCTCCGCGCTCGGTTGAATAACAATATTGTCAACCACACACGACATATATCTCGGACAAAGCGTTGCATTTTGCACATTTACCGTGAGAAAATCGCTTGTTTTTTTCTTACAAAGTGTTTTGAAAGACAAATTTGGCATTTTTAGCGGTTTTTTGAGCACCGTCGCGACTTCTCTCGCAATGCCAAGAATGCTGTTGCAGTCATTTCTGTTTGCGGTGACTCCTATGTCAAGAATCGTGTCGTCGTTGCCAAGAACGACGTTTATATCAGTGCCAAGCGGAAACTTTTCGCCATTCATCAGCATAATACCATTGACTGACGCGCCGACATATTCGCTTTCACTGAGCTTCAATTCTTCGCCCGAACAAAGCATTCCACTTGACTCAACGCCACGCAATTTGCCTGCTTTGATAGTTTGTCCGTTTGGCAAAGTTGAGTTGTTGAGCGCGGCAGGCACAAGGTCGCCAAGGCTCACGTTTTGCGCGCCCGTGACAATTTGAACAGGTTCTTGCTTGCCAATATCTATCTGACAAACTTGCAAATGGTCAGAGTCAAAATGCTTTTCCAACTTAACAATTTTGCCCAAAACGACATTTTTCATTCCTGCGCTTTGTTCAATAATTTCTTCCACTTCGAAGCCCGCCGCGACCAATTTTTCCGCAAGCGCGCTTGTCGTAACATCTATATCTACAAAATCTTTCAACCAATTTAGTGTAACTTTCATCTTCTTCTCCTTATTTGAATTCCTTCAAAAATCTTGTGTCATTCTCGAACAAAATTCTCATATCAGGAATGCCATATTTTATCATCGCTATTCTTTCAATGCCAAAGCCAAACGCAAAACCAGTATATTTCGCGCTGTCAATTCCACAATTTTCGAGCACTTTTGGGTTGATAATTCCTGCTCCTAGCACTTCTATCCAACCAGTTCCTTTACAAATTCTGCAACCTTTTCCGTGACAAACCGAACACGTAAGGTCAACCTCAACGCTCGGCTCGGTGAATGGAAAATATGATGGACGAAAGCGCGTTTTTGTACTGCTGTCAAAAAGCCTTTGCGCAAACTTTTCGAGAATTCCTTTAAGGTCGCAAAGCGTTATATTTTCGTCCACGACAAGCCCTTCCATTTGTTGGAACATTGGGCTGTGCGTCGCGTCGCTGTCAGGTCTGTAAACTCTGCCCGGACAAATAACTCTGATTGGCGGTTTTGAGCTCGTCATCGTGCGCACTTGCACTGGCGAAGTGTGCGTTCTCAGCAACATATCGTCAGAGATATAGAAGGTGTCTTGCATATCGCGCGCTGGGTGATCCTTTGGAATGTTCAACGCTTGGAAGTTGAAAAAGTCGAGTTCGACCTCAGGACCTTCCGCAATTTTGAAGCCCAAAGACGTAAAAATGTCAATAATCTCGTTTTTGACAAGCGTGCACGGGTGCAAACTGCCACGCGCGCCGTCGCTCGAAAGCGTTATGTCAATTTTTTCCGCGTTCATTTTTTCTTGCAACGCAATGTCCGCCAAATTTTGTTGGCGAGCGAAAATCAAGTCGCCGATTGTGTCGCGCGCTTCGTTGACATACTTGCCAATCTCAGGTTTTTGCTCGGCAGGAACGTCTTTCATTCCTCTGAGAAGCCCCGTCAATTCTCCGCTTTTGCCAAGATATTTGACCTTGATATTGTTGATATCGTTGACGTTTTGACACAACAAAATATCCGACTTTGCATTTTGAATAAGTTGATTAATTTTTTCCTTCATATATACCTCACAAAATAAAAAATGACGCCCCAAATATATAGGGCGTCAATAATCGCTGTACCACCTAATTTCGTTGCAAAAGCAACCTCTTTGAGTTGTAACGTAACAAACGAACTTCCTTAATTCTAGAATTCTCCGCTCGGAAAACAGTGAAAAACCGCAAATTGCGTTGGAAAATTGATAGGTTCTGGAAATCTGCTCAAAGGTGAATTCTTGACAATAGTATGCTGCTTGTTTTCTCAGCCGACGAAACAAACTCTCTTGCGCGCTTTTTGACAATACTTGTCCTTATCATTGCATTTATGTTTTTATTTTAACACAATTTGTTGAGCTTTGCAAGCAATTATGGAACTAAATCAATACAATTTTCTCCGTTTTGAGAAAAATAAACGCTTGGAACTTTACCAATAATCAAATTTTCATAGACAAGCATCGACGAGCGCAAGCAAATATCATCACTGTACAACGGCATTATCATTTTAATTTTTACAACCAAGTCAAGAAAAAGATTGTGTTTTGTCTGATTGATTCCGACGCTTTGATAAGTCGTTCGAAACTGGCAATCAACGTTGCCTATTGGCAAAAGTTCAATTGTGATTGACTTTCCAAACTGAGAAAGCAACATACTGCCCGTCAAGGCGTTTGCTGGGATAGAAAAGTCCTCCAACTTGCAAAATTCGTCAAGCCCCGATTGCACAAAACCGCAAACGTCGCTTACAAAAAGATTGATCAGAAGCATATTTGTCGTTATATTTGTAATCTCGTCTTGCGCATTTTTTTCTATGCGAACAAAACTGTCATAATCGCTATATTTTTCGTTGAAAGTCAAGGCTTTTGTCGACCAATCATTGACATTTGACACAAGCTTTGCGGTAACATAACCTTTCGAATACTCCGTTACAAAGTCAATCAAATTTGCTCGAGCGATAAAAATTGTTGTGAAAAACATCGTAACAACTGCCGTCATTGCGATGATTGTCTTGAATCTTGGTCGTCTCAATTTGCGTTTTGACATATTTTATTATATGCGAACAAATTACAAATGATAATTCTCGAAGAAAATATTCTCGAAAAAAAAGATATATTGACAAAATATTATTAATTATATATTAATCATATAATGCAAACAAATTTACAAAAATTGCGCGTCAGAACTTTTTCGAATGCGACTTGAATAACATAGCTATTACAAAACCAAAAAATATTGCCGCCGTAAGTCCGCCTGCGACCGCCACCATTCCATAAGTTGTCGCTTGCAACAGCCCCACTTCCGCGCCTTTTATCGCGCCTTTCGCAAGCGAACTGCCAAAGCCAGTTATCGGAATTGTTATGCCTGCCATGCCCCATTTTTCGATATATTCAAAGACGCCGACCGCCTCGAGAACCACCCCCAACAGCAAAAAAGTCACAAGAATTCTTGCCGACGTCATTTTTGTTTTGTTCATAAGAAGTTGACCAATCATACAAACCGCTCCGCCGACGAGAAAAACTCGCGCATACTGCCACAGCCAATCATACCATTCCACAAGCTCAGTCCTCCATTTCTATTGCGATTGCGTGCGCGATTGCAGGGATAGTTTCGCCTTGCAATGGCGAATCTTTCGAAAGCAACGCTCCCGTCGGGACAAAAAGTATTCTTTTGAGCGACCTTTCTAACATTTGCTTATAAAAGTATGAGCAAAATGACAGCGACGAACAGCCTGCGCCAGAACCACCTTGCCCCATTTTTTGTTCTTTTTTGAATATCATCGCCCCACAATCATTGAGATTATTCAAGATTATTCCGTCTTTTTTGCAGAGAAAATACAGCGCTTCTCGACCAAATTTTCCAAGGTCGCCCGTGAGAATCATATCATAATAATCAGCGTTTCTGCCCAAGTCTTTGAGGTGTCCGACAATCGTGTCATATGCCGCAGGCGCCATCGCCGCGCCCATATTGTTGGCGTCAGAGCACATCAAATCGACTATTTTTCCAAGTGTAACATACTTTATTTGTGGCTTGCGCGACCGCTCATTTGTCAACAACGCCACCCCACAACCTGTCACCGTCCACTGCGATTCTGGCGTCGGTTGAGTGCCAAGCTCGAGCGGAAAACGATATTGCCTTTCTGCCGTGGCAAAATGCGAACTTGTAACGCAAATTATTTTTTCGAATTGATTCTCCAATAGAAAACTTGCAAGCCCAAGCGCTTCGCCAAATGTTGCGCACGCATTATAAAGCCCACAAAATGGAATTTCATATTCCCTAGCGGAAAAATTCGTCGGGAAAAGTTGATTGATAAGGTCGCCACCCATGATGCAATCAATGTCGCTTTCGTTCAATTTTGACTTTTCCAACAGCCCTTTTATACTATCTTTTTGCATTTTAATTTCGGCTTTTTCGTGCGTTTTGCAACTCCATTCGTCATCTTCCATTGTCAAATCAAAATAGCTTCGAAAGTTGCCGTCTTGTTCGAGCGGACCGCCAAGCGAAAAAACTTCTTCGATAGTGACCACCTTTTCCAACTTATACGTTTGCTTCCCACACTTCATATTATCAACCCCACAATATAATAAATTGTTCCAACAAAAACCGACGAGCAAATGCCAGCCACAATGATTGGGCCTGCGATAACAAACATTTTCGACATTAAGCCAAAAATTATGCCTTCTTTGTGGAATTCCATTGCCGGCGAAACGATTGAGTTTGCAAAGCCCGTGATAGGAATTATCGACCCAGCGCCCGCAACTTTTCCAATCTTGTCATACAGCCCCAGCCCCGTCAAAAGCGCGCCAAGAAATATCATAGTTATGCTTGTGAGCGCGCCAATATCTTCTTTTGTCCAACCAACCAAAAAATGCGCGTACAAATCGTGAAAGCACTGACCGAGCATACAAATAAGTCCGCCGACAGCAAAAGCAACTGGCAAAGTTTTCCAATTGTTCGACTTTTGCGCATTTTTGCTGACATATTTGCAATATTCATCTCTTGATATCATTGCAAACTTCTCCTTTTGTATCAGGAATTTTGTATACAGTTTCTCTGTCTTCCAAGTTTTGTTTGGATATAGGATTAAGCTTGTCAAGTCTTGTATTATTCATAGAAAAACCCCCGACAAGGTTATTGCCTTATCGAGGGGCTTTTATACACGCAATCAGTTTGTTCAAAATTTTGTAAAGTTGCTCAAAAACTCACTATCAGTTTGTATTAAGATATGATTACTATTACTTATTTTGAGTGTGTTTTACTTCCAAATTAAGCCATAATATAGAATACTATGCTAGTTTTATGCGCATTTCTTTGAGAATCTTGTTTTCTATTCTTGATATTTGGACTTGTGACACACCGAGCAACTGCGCAATTTCGCTTTGTGTTTTGTCTCGATAATATCGCAAAATGATTATTTCCTTTTCTCTTTTTGGCAGTGACGATATGATATCTTTCAAAAGAATTTTGTCCACAATATCATCGCTATTTTCGCTGGACGGCAACTTGTCCATGACAGTTTGACCGTTTTCGTCATCGAACTTTTCAAAAAGTGAAACGGGATATTTGTTGCTGTCCATTGCGTAAACAATTTCTTGTTCGTCTACGGCAAATTCTTTTGCAAGCTCAGCGATAGATGGCGCGCGTTGATATGTTTGATTGTAACTGCTGACAAAGGCTTGAATTTTGCAATTCAAAGTTTTGAGCACCCTGCTGACTTTTATCGCGCCATCGTCTCTGATAAACCGTTTTATTTCTCCTGCAATCATTGGCACGGCGTATGTCGAAAATCTCACATTGAAAGTCGCATCAAAATTTTTGATTGCCTTAATAAAGCCCATAGAACCAAGTTGGAGCAAATCTTCATAGTCAATTTTTTGATTGCGATATCTTCTCGCTATACTTTTTATCAAAGGCATATTGTTTGTTATCAACAGCGTTTTGGCTTCGTTGTCATCGTTTTTTGCCTTTTCGATAAGCATCAAGGTTGTTTCGTGGTCGAGCATATTACTCCTCTTTTTTTATTGTTTTTTCCATTAAAACTCTTGTCCCTTTCCCTCGTTGCGAGGAAACCTCAACTTTATCCATAAAAGTATTCATAAGCGTAAAGCCCATTCCACTTCTTTCTTGTTCTGGCTTGGTGGTGAAAAACGGTTGAATGGCTTGCTCAACATTTTCTATTCCACAGCCATTATCTTGAATTATTATTGACACTTTTTTGTCGTCTAAACCAACTTCTATGTCAATATAATTGGACGCATCTTTCTCATAAGCGTGAACGATGCAATTTGTAATCGCTTCCGAAACGGCGGTTTTGATATCGGCAATTTCTTCTATTGTCGGGTTGAGTGGCAGGCAAAATGCCGAAACAGTGCTTCTTGCGAACGCTTCGTTGTTCAATGTCGCCATCAATCTCATACTAAATTTGTTTTTCATATAAACCTCATTATTTTGCTATTTTTTGCATTATTGTATAAATGCCAGCCATATTCAATATTTTGTCAATATGCGAGTTGGGGTTGGAAATGTAAATGCACATATTTTTCGCTTTCAACTTTTTATATCGTCCGAGCAAAACGCCTATCCCAGTGCTGTCCATAAAATTGAGCCCTTCAAAGTCGAAAACAAAATTTTGCACGCTTGTCAATTCTATCGCCATATCAAGTTTTTTGCGTGTGTCAATTGCAGAATTTTCGTCCAATTCGCCACAAAAACTTGCTACAATTATGTTTGGCTTGTGTTGTATATCCAATTGCATAAACTATCCTCCTGTAATAAGTTGAGTATAACTTATTTTCCGTGCAATTTTTTGGCAAATAAAAACGATTATTCGAATATTTTGTAACAAATTTGGCAAAAGTCTTTCGTTTTCGCAATCAAAATGCTATAATATATTTAACAATTATATTGTTTTGTGAGGAATTATGAAAAAATCAAAAGATATCAAAATTAATCTTGTTGAACAACCTGTCCAAGACGCAAAAACGGCAATCTTAATTTTGCCCGGTGGCGCATATTTTTTTGTCTCGCCGACAGAAAGCGAATGTGTCGCGGACAAGTTTAACTCGCTTGGTTACAGCGCGTTTGTGCTAAAATATTCGGTATTTCCGCATCGCTATCCAACAGCATTGTTGGAAACTGCGACTGCGATAAAATATATAAAAGACACCTATCCCGCGCTCAAAAACGTTGTTGTTTGCGGTTTTTCCGCAGGCGGACACTTGGCTGGCAACATTTCAACGCAATACAATTCCCCACTCGTTTTGTCCGCAACAAATGGCGCAAATGTTAGACCTGACGCGGCAATTCTATGCTATCCACTCATCACTTTTGACAAAGAATTTCGCCACAAAGGGTCATTCTATTGCTTGTGCGGAAACTTCAACAAGAAGTTAAAACGCTCGCTGTCTATCGAAAAAATTGTTACGAAAGACACTCCGCCAATGTTTATTTGGCACACAAAAGAAGACACTTGCGTGCCTTGTCAAAACAGTATTATGATGGCAAAAGCCCTTGAAGATAACGGAATAGCCCACAAATTAATGCTTTTTCCACACGGACCACACGGTTTGTCACTTGCATCGCCAGAAGCGCCAGTAGACAAAAGCTTTTATTTCGACGATGTCGCGCAGTGGCCAAACCTTGCAAAAGAATGGCTCGACACAATTTTAAAATAG
>JAVXBP010000028.1:0-18038 GCA_036659935.1 Clostridia bacterium | reverse complement strand
CGCCGACTGCAAGCGATAATTTGCATCGGCGAAATGGTTGATATGTTGTTGATAATAGGGTGGGAGTTGGTCGACAATTTGTTGATAATTTGGCGCAAGCGCAAGCGTATCGCTCACAAACGCGACAACAATGTTGTCGGCAATCACAATTTTGTTTGCAATGACAATATTTTTTTCGCTCATGGTTTTGCCGTTTTCAAATTTTCATAATAAGCGACGGCATCTTCCCAATATTTAAAAGTTGGGTCATTGCGTTTGTCGGCGAGTTCCGCGCCATAATTTTTCTTGATATATTCGCCAAGAAATCGCGTGGCTTTTTCCGCGCCATAGAGATTGTAGTGGTCGCCAGCGTCTCTGAAGTTGTTGGCAAAGTCAATCGGGAAAGTGTCTTTCGCGACGTTGAAGTCAAGGAAAGGCACGCCTTTTTTCTCTGCGTAGCTCTCTATATAATTGTGTTTGGCATAGTTCCAAGACGTAACGTTTGCGAAGTCGACAAGGACGAGTTTGACGTCGTGCGTGGCGCAAAATTTGACAAGCTTGTTGAGTTCGCGTTCATTTTTACGGCTGAGTTTGAGCGGAGTTGCCGTCTCCTTTCCCATATAATTGTTCGGGTCAACCGCCACTGTTCGGTTGGAAAAGTAGTAGCCCTTTGTCAAGTCGGGTGTGCTGTTTTGCCCCGGGAAAGTGTAGAAATCTTTCGCTTTGAGCGTTTTCCAACGAGAATGATAGACAAGTGGCGAGCCTATTTGCCACCAAAAGTTGCTTTGTCCAGGTGGAAGATAGAGACAGTCGGTGTCGAGCAAAATTATTTTTGGCTTTTGCACTTTCTTGGACTGCTCAATCAAAATGTTAATTTTGTCAATTGTTTGATATCCTGCCGCGGACGAATAGGCGGTATAGCCAAATTCCGTATACATTGTGACAGGCGAAAACGCCGAATACACGCCAGAGTGTCCAAAGGCGATGACGTCAAGGGAGTTCTCGACGGGCTCGGCAAGAAAGCCTTTTGTGCGATAAAACATATCTCCGCCTTGGTCGTTTATGCTTTTTGGGAGCAAAATGAGACACAAATAGCTATACAAAAGGGTAATCACCGCGAGTGTGGACAGCGCCACTATTACTTTTCGAGTTGTTTTTTTCATCGCTTTAGAAACCTCCATATATTGGGTCGGGCGGAATATAGCCATAACCGTATGCGCCAAAAATGATAATAAACACCACTACTGCAATAAGTATCGCAGTTTTTGCGACATAAGGCAGAGCGACAATATGGTCAGGGACGGAAATCTTTTTCGCGCCGACAATGCCCGAAATGAGCAAAACGGCAAGCCCGACAATCAAAATCACAAAGTCCTTGCGGTCGATAAACGCGAACAGGTCAAACCAAATGTTTGCGCTTGTGAAAATCGAACCAAACATATGCCCAAAGGCTTGCGGAGAAGTCGCTCGGAACAAAAGCATTCCGATATTGACAAAAACAAGCGTTTTGACAACGCCAAAAATCTTGACAATTGGCTTGCCCTCAATCTTCAAAGCTTTCCACAAGCGGTCAAAAAGTGGCTCTGTCAGCTCGAAACTTGTCATCAAAACAAAATAATAAATTCCATAAAGGATATACAAAGCGCTTGCGCCGTGCCACAAACCTGTCAAAAACCAAATGACAAACAGTGTCAAAATCGTCATCAACATGCCAAGAACTTTGCTTGCGCGAGTGTCTTTCGATTGAATTTTCAACGAAAAGTTGGACGCTGCGATTGGATAGAAAAGATAATCGCGGAACCACGCGCCCAGAGATATGTGCCACCTACGCCAAAAGTCAGGGACATTTGTCGCCAAAAATGGCAAGTCAAAGTTCTTTTTGAGATGAATTCCATACATTTTGCTTATGCCAGACGCAAGGTTGATATAGCCCGAGAATTCCGCGTAAAGTTGAATCGTAAATGCGAGCATAGCAAAAATGATAGTAAAACCGCCATAAAGCGTATAGTTTTTGAAAATCTCACCAGTGACAATGCCGAGCCTATTCGAGATTATCATAATCTTGAAAAAGCCCCAAATGACGTCGAGCCAACCGCGCAAAACATTTTCGCTCGCGACGGGCGCGCCAAGAGTGAGCTCGTCTTTCATCTCGTTGTATCGTCCAATCGGCCCTTCGAAAAGTTGCGGGAAAAAGCAAACGAAAAGCATCAATTTCATCGGGTTGCGTTCCGCCTCATATTTGCCCTGCGCGACGTCGATGATATAGCCGAGCGCTTGCAAAGTGTAATATGATATGCCTATCGGCAAAAGCAATTTGATTGCTACAAAGTGTGTTTCCACGCCAAAAAGCGTAAAGAAAGACGCGAGGCTCGACGAGAAAAAGTTGTGATATTTCAATGTCAAAAGAATGCCGAGATTGACAACCACCGCCACCGCCATAATCGCATATTTCTTTTTCTGCAAAACTTTGCGCTTTTTTTTGCGTGTTGGCTTGTCCAAATCTCGCAAAAGCGGGGCTGTTTTTTCTTCCAATTTAAAAATTCCAAGTCCGCACAAATAAGTGCTCAAGGCTGTCAAAATGACGAAAAAGCCCATAAATTTGCTATAGAAAAAGATAGCGATAACGCTCGCCACCAACAACACGATATAGCGAAAACGCTTTGGCGTAAGGGCGTAAACCCCGAGCACAATCGTGGCGAAACACAAAATTGACAAAAGATAATTCTTCGTCATAGCGCTATTCCAAACGTTGAACCAACGCAAAAATTGCGTCCGCCGAATTGAAATTTTCTGGCACAAGGTGCGCGGCGGAAATGTGGATATCGAACGCTCCGTTCAATTTTACAATCAATTTAATCAAATTGAGCGACGTGATAATTTTGTCGTCGACGAGGCGTGTGTTTGCTGCGAAATCTACGCCAGGCGCAAATTCTTGCAATATTGCCAACAATTCTTCTTTTTCTTCCATATACTTCTCCTAATATTGTAATGTTTTGTCAAAACATTGCTTATAACATTCCATTTTTCCACGCGAATTTTGTCCGCAAGGGCGAGTTGGTTTTAACTCAAATATGTTTTTTTCAACAACGCGCGGTCAATTTTTCCGTTTGCGTTGACAGGGAATGCGTCCAGCGCGACAAAGCGTTGTGGCGTCATATAAGCTGGCAGGCGAGTTCTTGCGCTTGTGGCAATGCTTGCCGACTTGGAACTCTCCCCCTCATAGAGCAAAATGAGTTCTTCTTTTTTGCTGTCAAAAAGGCAAACAGCGCGGCCAATGCCATCGACAGCGTTCATGACGTTTTCTATCTCGCCGAGCTCAATTCGATAGCCCATATATTTTATTTGAGAGTCGCGCCGACCGAGATATAACAATTCGCCGCGGTCATTGAACGCGACCAAGTCGCCCGTGCGATAGAGAATTTCTTTTTTGTCATTTTGCAAAGGGCTTTGGACAAACGCCGCCGCCGTCTTTTCGGGCTCGTTGATATAGCCTTTCGCGACAAAATCACCGCCGACATAGAGTTCGCCAACTTCGCCAACGGCAGTAATTTGCTTGCCGTTTTCGTCGATAACAAACAAGTTCGCCCCTTCGCACGCGAGACCGATTGGCAAGCCTTCGTCCTCGCCAAACTCTCTGTCAACGACATAATAAGAACAAATATCGGTGGTTTCCGTCGGGCCGAAAAGGTTGGTATACATTGCGTTTGGATAATTTTTGCGCCAATAATTCAAAACTTTGACAGGCATAGCTTCGCCTGCAAAGAATACTTTTGTAAGAAATTTTGGCTTTTCGAAATAGAGCAAATCGAACTTCGCGACAATGTCGCAAGCGGTTGGCACCCAATAAATTATGTTAATTTTCTTGTCGTTGAGATAGCTTATCAACCTACCTGGAAAGGCGAAATAACTTTTTGGAATGATGTGATATGACGACCCAGCGACCCACGCGCTGAAAAAGTCAGTCACTGACATGCTAAAAAAGAAAGGAGTTTGCGAGCCGAAACTGTCGTTCGAAGTGATATCAAATCTTTTGACAAACCAGCCGACATAAGAGAGCACGTTTTTGTGCGTAATGATTGTGCCTTTTGGCGTGCCAGTCGAGCCGGAAGTGAAAATCGTAAACGCGATATCGTCAGGCTTAATTTTTTCCGCGACAGAAGCCAAAAGCGTCTTGGACGGGCAAGTTAAGCAAATGTTTTCGAAAGAGAGAATTGTGCAAGTCGGAAATGCCGACACACAATGTTCGAGATATTCTTCTGGGCAAATTATCAAGTTGCAAGACAATGCGTTGACAATTTTTGCAATGCGTTCTTGCGGAGAGTCCACGTCCAACACAGTGTAAAAGTTTCCGCTCAAAAGCGTACCAGCCATCGCGAGCGGTATGCGCGCGCAACGTGGCATATAGAGCGCGACTGGTTGTTGGAAATAGCCGAGAGTGACAAGCTTTGTAGCGATACTTTCCGCGCTCGAGACCGCTGTCGCAAAAGAATAGCTTTCGTCGGTGTCAGAAAAAGCGACTTTGTCTCCAAAATTTGCGGAAGCGCGATTGATTGTGTTTATTAATGTTTCTTTTTCCATAAACATATCCCCACTATTATATTGTACTTATATACAGTATATCATAGCAAAAAACAAAATGCAATAATAAACATTATCTCGCGCGCTCAAAAAGCTCGAAAACTATGTCAATTCTTAAAAAAATCAGTGTTTCTTAAAATAAATTTATAGTTGACAAAGCGCGCCGTGTTAGTGTAATATTAGAAATATAAATATCCATCAGGAATTGTTTCTTGCAGAGGCAGGGACACGAAAAGTCATTTTAAGGAGAAAAAATGAAAAAAAAGCTTATTATCTCATGTATGTTGTTGAGCTCAATTTTGATGTTCGCGACAGCTTGCTCGCCAAAGTTGGCGCAAATTCCGAGTGAAGAAATGTCAGCTTTGACTGACAACAAGTTCGAAAAAATACTCGGCGAGACAAGAATTATGTCCGCAAACGTGCTTGTCGATATCAAAGGTTGGGGGGGCGAGCCTACTCCTGATCGCGCCAATCGTATGGCGCTCGCGACAAAGCATTACAAACCTGACGTCATCGGGGCGCAAGAGTTTTGCGCAAGTTGGTATTCCAAATTTATGCCAATGGTCAAGGACGACGGCTATCAAGTGATAAAGGAAAAATACAGCTTATTTACAGAAAACCGTTCGCCAATAATCTTCAACACAAAGACGTTGAACTTGTTGGAGCACGGAATCAAAAAGTATTCGCAAGGCGACAACAACGGCTGTCGTGTGGCGTCGTGGGCGGTGTTTGAGCGCAAGGACGACAAGAAAGTTTTCGCTGTTGTGTCCACGCATTTGGATCTAATACGCAAAGGCAAAGAGGACGCTGAGCTTGCGATTATGATGTCGCAGGTGGAGGAATTGAATGAGCAAGTCAAGGCTATCGTCGACAAAAATTCTTGCCCCGTTGTTATCACGGGCGACTTCAATTGCATGGAAGAAAGGGCGGAATATCTCGTGAGTGATTATCACGGCGCAGTCTCGGTGGTTGACTCCGCGAACAGCGTTTACAAAAAATTGTGCGAGAGCTACACCGACGCGAAATATGTCAAAGGTCTCAAAAAGCACGACATTGGCGGCGGACTTTTGCCGAACGGCGCGTGGGACAGCCCCGTGTGGGACCACATTTTCTTTACTGGAAAGGCAAAGCCACAATCGTTTGCAACGCTGTCGAGCGTGTTTTTCCAACGCAACGAAGACACTGACACAAACAGATTGTCCGACCACTTGTTGATATTCTCAGACTTTTTGTTTGAATAAGAAAACGATAAATAAGTAACACAACAAATAGGAAAACGATAAATAAGTAACAAAACATATACGAAAGTGAAAAATAAGTAACAAAACAAATACGAATTTACAAGAAAAGCTAACGCTCAACGTTGGCTTTTTCTTCTATCACGGGCAAAATTTTGCGCGTATAATATTCTCTGCCACTGCTTGGGCGACGGATAAAAGGGCGAAGAATTCCAATTTCCATTTGCACAATTTTGCCGGTGTTGTCAACGCTGATTGAGATATTGCGGAAGTTGGAAAAAACAGGGCAACCAACCGCGATTGCGACGGCTTGCGCCATATTTAGCATTGACGAGCAAAATTCGCCGTCAGAGATATGGAAAATTTTGACAATGTCCTTGCCGAGAAAATGCGACCAAACTTGCGCGAAAAGTATGTCTCCGCCAAGGATAATCGCAATCTTGCCGACCGAAGCGCAAAAGTAAAAAATCGCGTTGCCACGCGCAAACTTTTCGGTGAAAATCTCATCGCAAATGCCGACAAACGCCCCTTTGTCGACGACAAGCGCAGAGTTGTAAGCGACATTGTCATTGACGATTGTTGTCGCGAGAATTATCACAATGCTTTTGTCGAGAGAAAGGCGCATAAGGCTTGTAAGAATCGCGCTGTGACCGTGTGTTTCTGAGAAAATATTCATCTCTGGGAAGATATTGTTGCCAAGCAAAACGATGTCGTCTTTGCCAAACAAAGCGCCATAGTCGCAAACCACAGTTTGGAAATCAATGTTGTTCAACGCATAAACCATACAAAACATACTATGAATTTGCCTGCGTAAGCGACACAAAAAAAGATAAGAAAAAGCGAAAAAAGCGTTTTCTTGCAAAAAAGTGTAAAAGCGACAAGAAGTGTTATTTTTCGGCGCGTGGCAAAAGTTATGCTAAAACTATGAAAAATTCTCGAAAAGACTGGTCGGAATTGTGCAAATATTTGCTCAGCGTAATTCCGTTTTATTTGTGCGCGCGGGCAAAAATATTGCCACAAATGTGCGGTTTGGCATTGCCACTCTATGTCGCGTTGATATATTGCAGAGCGAATATTTTCTTGCTTTCGCCAATGTATATCGTCGCAAGCTTGATTGCGGACAGCTCGCTGGGGGGGCTTGCGCTTGCGTTGTCGCCTGTGGTGGTGATGATTGTAGCGCGACTGATACACTACAAAATCGCCAAGCCAATGCGGTTGGGGCTGTGCAATGTCTATGCTTTTCTTTCGACGTTGCCACTCATTTTTGTCGATATGTATTGCGTTTCTCCGGTTTTTCTTGTCATATCGCTTGTCATAATGCAGATTGTAAGTTGCTTTTCTATCATCATTTGTTACGCAATTTTTGTGCGCACGGTGGGGCATCATTTCAGCGCGGACGAGCTTTGTGGCGGAGTAATTTTGCTCGCGACGCTTGCGCTCGGGTTGTATGACATCGAGATATTTGGCTTTCGACCGTTTTTTGTTGTGATGGCTTTTGGAATTCTCTATTGCATTTTTTCGCTGCCAAGCGGTGGCGGAGCGTTGTGTTGTTTTGCGTTCGCGTTGGGCGGAAGTTTGTCGGCGCGCTCGCTCGAGATTGCGGGCGGAATTGTCGCGATATATTTTATCGGCAAAATGTTTGGAAAGACAAACAAATATTTTTGCGGAGTTGGCGTTTTTCTCGCGGACGTTCTTTGCGGAGTTTATTTTTCTTGTTTTGGACAATATGAAATGCTCCATATGATTGCCGTCGCGGTGGGGGTGGCGGTCTATATTTGTTTGCCAAAGGTCGTCGTGTCCAAGTTGAATGTCTATCGCGAGACAAACGGCTCGGTCGGCGCGAAAAATATGTTGAACCGCTCAAAGCAAGACTTGTCGCGAAGATTGCAACTCGTCTCGCGCGTGTTTTGCGAAATGGCAGACGCATATTCTCGCGCGGTGTCAGTCTTTCCGACGGCGGAAAACGCAAGCTCGGCGCTGGCGAAAGAACTTGTTTTGTACACTTGCGCGAGCTGTCCCAACAGACAAAATTGCGTCAACGCGCTCGGTCGTCAGCCGTCAGATATCTTGGAAACCGTCGTCATATCCGCCCTTTCGACAGGCAAAGCCACGCTTGTTGACTTGCCGAATTTTATCAATTCCAATTGTTGTCAGATTCCAAATTTGCTTTCCAACTGCAACGCAATCGTGGGCGAATATGTCGCCAAGGCGAGCCACGCGCAAGAGTATGACGCCGACCAAAGATTGATGGCAAGTCAGCTTGCTGGCGTGTCCAACGTGCTTTTGTCGCTGGGCGACGAAGTGGAAAAAAGCGTCGCGATTGACGAAGAAAAGCAAGACAAAATTGTCGAAGAATTGAGTTATATAAACGTGGTGTGCAACGAAGCCTTGGTGCTTGTCAACAATGGCGTCCACCATATATCGCTTGTCGTCCGCAAAGAAGACGCGTTGAAAAAGTCCATTTTGACCATTCTCAAAAAGCTTTTTTCTTGCTCGTTCGCGCAAGACGGAGCGGCGCAGTCGCTGTCAGAAAAACAGTGCGTAGTCAATTATATTACCGCGCCAAAATATGACTTGTCGTTTGGAATTTGTCAAGGCGCAAAAGGTGGCGCAAGCGCAAACGGCGACAGCGCGAGCGTAACGCGATTGAGAAGCAACAAAATTATGGTCGGGCTTTGTGACGGAATGGGCAGTGGCGAAGGGGCGCAACGGGGGAGTTTTGCCACGCTCGATATGATTCAAAACTTTTATAAGGCAGGCTTTGACAATCTCAAGGCGCTCGCGCTCGTCAACAAGTTGCTTGCGATAACCAGCAAGGACAACTTTACCGCGCTCGATATGTGTGTGATAAATCTTGACAGCGCGAATGTTGACTTTATCAAACTCGGCGGAGTGCAAAGTTATATCAGACGGCAAGACAACGTCGAGATTGTCAATTCTCAAGCCTTGCCAATAGGAATTCTTGACGAAGCGATTCCGCAAGTTTCACGTGTAATTCTCACCGCGGAAGATATGGTCGTGCTTGTCTCGGACGGCATAAGCGACGCCCTTTCGTCGTCGGGAATAAAATTTGTAATCGAAAAAATAGGCGACATAAACCCCCAAGCGGTCGCCGACGAGATTATGAAACAAGCCAAGTGTCGCGGTTTGAATGACGATGCGACGGTGATAGCTTTCCGAATTTTCCGCCTTGTGTAACAATCGCCAAACGCAACAAAAAATGATATTTAAACAAAAAAAGCGACGCTTGCCAACAAATTTGCAAGCGTTTTGCTTATACTATTGCTTTTTTGCGCGCTATATACTATAATGAAAGTATGTTATCTTGCGCAATTTGGGACTATTTGGCACAATTCGACCGCCTTGCGTTGGCGGTAAGCGGGGGCAAAGACTCAATGACTTTGCTCGACATTTTCACGCAAAAAAAAGAGTGGACGGGCAAGTTTTTTGTCGTGAACGTTCAACACAACTTGCGCGGGCAAGCGAGTGTCGACGACAGCGCTTTTGTAAAGGCTTATTGCGAGAAAAACGGCATTGAGTTCCAACAATTTGACATTGACGTCATCGCGCTGTGTCAAGAGAAACATTATACAATCGAGCAAGGCGCAAGAATTATACGCAGAGAAATTTTCGCGACGATTGTCGCTGACGGCAAGGCGAGTCGCGTGCTGACCGCTCATCACAAAGACGACCAAATCGAGAGCATTTTTATGCATATTTTGCGTGGTTGCGGACTCAATGGCTTGATAGGAATGAGACTGGACGACGGCGTTCTTGTCCGCCCTATGTTGGAGATATCGCGCGAAAAAATAAATGACTACGCGCAAGCGAACAATCTCGCTTGGCGACAAGACGAAAGCAACTTTGACAACAATTACACGCGCAACAAACTGCGCAATGAGATAATTCCGCTGTTGGAAAGTGTCTATCCATCGTGTGGCGACAATGTCGTTCGCCTTGGCAAAATTGCGGAAAAAGCCGTCGAGTTTGTGTCGGCGAGCTTGCCAGAATGTGAGCTCAAAAATGGTGAAATCTCAATACCAGTCGACCTTTTTGACAAACGCTATCTTGCGGAACAAGCGATTGTCGGGGCTGTTGACAAGCTTGCGACGCGAGTTGACCTTACCTTTCGACAGCTGGAAGCGGTGTTCGAACTTGCGAAAAAAACAAGCGGAAGTCGCGTTGACTTGCCGTGGGGGCTGTCGGCTTACAAACAGTCAAACGCGGTTGTAATAAGATTGAGAGAGAGCAAAAACGAGTTTTCTTATCCTTTTGACAAGGGCGAGTTTGATTGTGGCGAGTGGCAAATCGAGATATCAGAAAGGGACAACGGCGGTTTGCGCGCGGACAGCGACAAGTTGTCGGGGGGCGTAATTCGCAATCGCGACAAGGGTGACAAGATAGAAAAATTTGGCGGAATGACAAAGAGCTTGGGCGATTATCTCACTGACAAAAAGGTAGCGAAGCGCATGCGTGACAACTTGCCAATAATAGCGCGTGGCAACGAAGCTTTTGTCGTTTGTGGCGTGGATATATCAGAAAAAGCAAAAATTGACGAGAATACACAAAGAATTTGTTATATCAAGGCGACACAAAGAGAGAAATAAGCAAGCTTTTGGCGTTGGAAAAGTGTCTATATCAGAGAAATCAAAAGTAAAAAACAAGAAAAGAAATTGTTATAAAGGCGATACTAAAGGAGAAATAATGGAAAAAATTACAAAAACGCTTATCACGGAAGAAGTTATAAAAGAAAAAGTTGCCCAACTTGGCGCGCAAATCACACGAGATTATCAAGGCAAAGAGCCTTATGTCGTTTGCATTCTCAAGGGGTCGCTTGTATTTTTCGCTGACCTTATTCGCAAGATTGACTTGCCAATCAAGGTGGACACAATGGTGGTGTCGAGTTATGGCGAGTCGACCGTGTCGAGTGGCAACGTGCGCATCAAAAAGGACCTATACGAGGACATTGTCGGCAAGGACGTTTTGATTGTGGAAGATATAATCGACAGCGGACACACGCTTTCGTCGCTTTCGCGCGTGCTCAAAGAACGCAAGCCAAATTCGCTCAAGGTTGCGACTTTGCTCGACAAGCCGTCGCGCAGAAAAATTGACTTTCACGGCGATTATGTCGGGTTCGAGATTCCGGACGAGTTTGTAATCGGCTATGGCTTGGACTATGCGGAAAGATATCGCAATCTGCCATATGTGGGCGTTTTGAGCCTTGATTAATAAAAAACAATAAGTATAGAAAAGTGGAGAAAACTGTGGAAAAATTGCCAATAGACAAAGAATTGTTAGCGCTTGCGCAACTTTTTCCCCCGACAAAAAAGCTGTATGTCGTGGGTGGTTTTGTGCGCGATTTTTTGTTGAACGGCAAGGTTCTTGACGGGGGCGACATTGACATTGCGTCGGCGCTTTCCCCTGACGAGCTGACAAATTTGCTCGCGGACACGCAGTTTTGTGTCACACAAGCGAGCCCGCGCCTTGGCACAATGATTGTCAAGGGGACGAGAAGTTACGAATACACCACCTTTCGCAAGGACAGCTATCCCGAGAAATGTGGCGCGCACACTCCTTGCGCGGTGACTTTTACCGACGATATTGAGCAAGATTGTCGCAGGCGCGACTTTTGTTGCAACGCTATTTATTTTTCGCCAATTGACGGCGAATATGTTGATTTGTTGGGCGGAGCTGACGATATCGACAACCACTTGCTCCGCACGACGCGTTCCGCCGAGCAAGTTTTTCATGAAGACGGACTGAGATTTATGCGACTTTTCCGTTTTGTGTCGACGCTTGGGTTCGACATTGACAAGGACGCGTGGCGAGTTTGCCAACAAGAGCGCGACTTTTTGCGCGACATAACGGTGGAAAGAATTGCGACGGAACTTATCAAAATTTTGGAAGGCGACTTTGTCGGCAAAGCGTTGAGATTGATGTTGCAAAGCGGTGTGTTGGAAGTCATTTTGCCAGAGCTTGCGAGCAATGATAAGACGCCACAAAACGCGAAATATCACAAATATGACGTCTTGGAACATATCTTTGTCACGGTGGAAAATTGTCCAAAAAACATTCGTCTCGCGGGGCTTTTCCACGATATCGCAAAGACTTATTGTCGCAAACAATTCGGCAACACCTATGACCACGCAAGGGTTGGCGGAGATATGACGGAACAAATTCTTGGCAAATATAAGTTTCCAAACAAGGTGACGGCGTTCACCGCGCGCCTTGTGCGCGAGCATATGTTTGGCGTCGGAAGCCACGTCAAGCCAACAACTTTGCGCCGATATGTGGCAAAAAACATTGATATTATTGATGATATAATCGCGTTGAAGCGCGCCGATTACAAGGGCACGGGCGTGGACTTTGGCGGAGAAAATTTTGCCAACAGTTTGCAGAAAACAAAAGATTATATCAACGAGCGTTGCTTGCCGACAAGGGTGAGCAGGCTGGAAATAAACGGCGACGATCTTGTCGCGGTTGGGGTCAAAGGCAAAAATATAAAGAGCGCCTTGGACGAGATTCTTGATATGTGCGTGTTGGAAAAAATTGCAAACAAACGCGATGTTTTGCTCGCCTATATTGGCAGTCATTACAAAGGTTAACAAAGGAGAAAAAATGGAAACAGTTATGATAATTCTTGGCATTTTGTCGATATGTATTGGGCTTGCGTGCTTGACGGCAGTCATTTTGCTCATTCGCGGCGGCAAAAAAGGCGGGCTTGGACTGGACAAAGAATTGATAGACGAGTTGGACTTGCTGGGCGAAAATATGATGGAAATTGTCAAGCTTGTCAAGCAAAACACCGCTGACCAAGTCAAAAGCAGTCAGGACGGAATTTTGGCGGCGTTCAACGCGAACAGCAGCGCCGTAATCAACTTGCTCAATCCATATATGAAGGCGACCACCGACCAACTCACGCAGATTGGCAAGGACACAAAAGACGCGCTTGTAGAAATGCGCAAAGAGTTGAACGATACAATATCTATGATGAAGGGCGACATAAATCGCAACCTTGACGAAGTGAAAAAAGACAACAAAGAGAGCCTCGAGAGCGTGCGCAAAGACAACACGACTCAGCTCGAAGAAATGAGAAAAACGGTTGACGAAAAGTTGTCGGCGACACTCGACACTCGCGTTCAAAGCGCGTTTAAGACAGTCAGCGAAAGGCTCGAAGCCGTTCAAAAAGGCTTTGGAGAAATGCAAGACTTGTCGTCAAAAGTGGGCAATCTCAACAAGGTGTTTACAAATGTCAAAACGCGTGGCGGTTGGGGAGAAGTTTCTTTGCAAACTTTGCTCGAACAAATTTTGTCGCCAGAGCAGTTTGCAACGCAAGTCAAGTTGGACAAAAAGTCAAAAGAGCTTGTTGACTTTGCGGTCGTTATGCCGGGGCAGGCTGGCGAGACGGTTTATTTGCCGATTGACTCCAAGTTTCCGCAAGAAGATTATGACAGACTTGTCGACGCGACCGAGCTTGGCGACATTGACCTGATAAAGGCTCGCCAAAAAGCGCTTGTCGACACTGTCAAAAAACAAGCGAAATCAATCTCTGAGAAATATATAATTCCGCCATTTACAACAAACTTTGCCATTATGTATTTGCCGACGGAAGGGTTGTACGCCGAGGTTGTGAGAGACAGCGGTTTGTGCAGCGACTTGCAAACGAAATTCCGCATAACAGTGTGCGGACCGACGACAATCACAGCCTTGCTCAACAGCTTGCAAACTGGGTTTACCACATTGCAAATTCAAAAGCGCAGTGGCGAAATCGTCAATCTTATGAACGCGTTCCGCAAGGACTTTGCGACATTTACAAGCATGATAAGCAAGGTCAAAGACAAGGCGCAAGGCGTTGTCACAAGCCTTGACGCGGTCGACAAACGCAATTCTATCATATCGCGCAAGCTCAACAAAATCGTAGGAAGCGACAGCCTTGAGAGCGAAATTGGTGGCAAGGCGATTGATATATCTCTTTCTGACGAAGAAGTCGCAAGTGAAATATCCGACGATATTTTGCTTGGAAGCGACGGCGCGGACGACGGCTTGGACAATGGTTTGGGCGACGGCGCGGACAATGGAATGTCAAAGGAAGAAAAAGAATTTTTCGGCGGAAGCGCCCTATGATAAGGGCTGACTTGCACTTGCATTCGTCATACAGCGACGGCACGGACACACCTCGAGAGATTCTTGTCAAGGCAAAAAATTGCGGGCTTGAGTGCGTGTCAATCACCGACCACGACAGCATTCTTGGCGTGCGAGAAGGTTGCGCAATCGCGCAAGAATTGGGGCTTGGATATGTTACTGGCGTTGAGTTATCGACATTTTCGACGACGGAAATTCACATTCTCGGCTATGGTTTTTCGACAGAAAACACACAATTTTGCGCGCAGTTGCAAGAGTTTGGCGAGCAGAGAGCTGCGCGCTCAAAAAAGATTCTCGAAAGGCTTGCCACTTTCAACATTATTCTTGACTATGACGAGTTGCCACAAGACGTGAGCATTGGCAGGTTGCATATCGCAAAACTGCTTGTTTCCAAAGGAATTTGCATGACGACTGGCGACGCTTTCGACAGATATCTTGGCGCAAAGGGAGTGGCTTACATTCCGTCGCGCAGGTTGACGCCTATGCAAGGCGCGCAGTTGCTCGCAAACGCAAACGCTTTGCCAGTGATTGCCCACCCGATGAGATTCTTGCAAACCAACCGCCTCGAGGACTTGATAAAAGGCTTGTTGCCGTTTGGCTTGGGCGGAATTGAGACGTATTATCCCGCGCACGACTCCGCGACAGTGGCGGCGTTGGAAAAGCTCGCGCGGAAGTATGGACTTGTCGCGACGGGCGGAAGCGATTATCACGGGGGCAACAAACCAGTGGAAATTGGTCAAGCCAACGTCGAATTGTCACAAGAAACATTGAACAAACTCGGCGGAAAAAATTGCTAGAAAGAAAATTATATCAAAAAGCCTTTAATTCTTAAAGTCATACTATGACAATGCAACAATCACAAAAAAGTAACAAAAGAATTACTTTGGAATGTTATAATGCAATTCAAAAAATAAATAATTAGTATATCAAAAACAACCGCAATCTTGTCAGAAAGAGCGGTTGTTTTTTTGTGTATTTGTTAGGTTTTTGTTGTTGCATTTTTCCCGAAATATTCGTTTAATTCGTCATATATGCTAGGTTTATTACAATTTTGTCGAGATTAAATGTTGGTCAAATGTCCTTGCTCGTTCATTCCGACATAGTCTTTTTGTCTCAAATATTCATAGACGATGATTGCGACGGAATTTGCAAGATTGAGCGAGCGAATGTTTGGTCGCATAGGAATTCTTACGCACGACGGATAATTCTCACGCAGTAAGTTCTCGTCCAAGCCCTTTGTTTCGCGTCCAAAAAACACAAAACAGTTGTCGGGATAGTTGATATCGCTGTGGTTGTGGTCGGCTTTTGTCGTGGCAAAATAAAATTGCATTTTGCTGTTGTTGGCGGTTTCTTTGACAGAAAGGGGAGTGTTGCCGTCGATAATGACCGCGCTGTCATTGAAGTTTTTTCTCAAGAAATCTTCGATTGACGGATAGCGAATCACGTCAGACAATTCCCAATAGTCCAAGCCACTGCGCTTGAGATATTTGTCCTCCCAGCTGAAGCCACACGGCTCGATAATGTGCAATTTTGCGCCAGTTACCGCGCAAGTGCGCACGATATTGCCTGTGTTGTTTGGAATCTCTGGGTTTACCAAGACTACGTTTATCATAAGTTATACCTCCGCAAACATTGTTCGAATGACGTCTCTCAACTCGTCACAATTGTGACAAGCGTAAGCGGTAAGCTTTATTTGTTTGGCGTTGCGCTTGCCGAGAGAGTAATAAGCAATGTGCTTTTTAAAATTATTTAGTACATATTTGTCCGAATGGAAGTCAAGCATTGTGTCAAGGTGAGTGACAATCAAGTCGGAAAGTTGAACATTTGTGATATCTTTGCCAGCAATTTCCGCAAAAATCGTCGGGTGACCAAGCGCTCCGCGCGCCAACATAACGCCTTGAGCGCCAGTTGTTTGCAAAATTTTGTGGAAGTCGTCCACGCTTTTGACGTCGCCGTTTGCAAAGACGGGGATAGTCACGGCTTGCGCCACTTGAGCAATTTTTTCCCAATCGGCATCGCCCGTATACATTTGCGCGCGAGTTCTTCCGTGAACGGTGATTGCGCACGCGCCCGCGTCTTGCATACGCTTTGCAAAATCAACCGCGACAAATTCGTTTTCGCCAAAGCCAAGACGAATTTTGACTGAGACAGGTTTTGGACCGCGACAAGCCGAACGTACGACTTCTTCCGCCAGCTCGGGCTTGTTGAGCAGGGCGCTTCCTTCGCCGTTTTTTACAATTTTTTGCATAGGGCAGCCCATATTGATATCAATCAAATCGAATTTTTCGAGACTTTTGTGGCAAGTCGCCTTTTCGATATAATA
Source organism: Clostridia bacterium (assembly GCA_036659935.1). GTDB lineage: Bacteria > Bacillota > Clostridia > Christensenellales > UBA3700 > JAVXBP01. The sequence continues at coordinate 1,778 of JAVXBP010000028.1, read as the reverse complement.
AGGTTCTGCGCCAAAAATTTGGACGGCTTTGAGCTTTTCGCTGTCCGTCGTCGCAAGCAAGTCGAGAGTGTTTTCGCTGTCATAGCACAAGCCTTTGGCGGACACCATCTCGGTGTAAGTCAGCCCTGCGCCGAGCGTTGCGCAAATTTTGCGGAAGCCCACGTCGCTGTAACCTGCGATTGGGGCGAGCACGGCTTGAGAGGGCAGGTTAAGAGTTGCGAGTTTCAATCTTTGCCTCCTTCCACAAGGCGTAATTTGCTTCGCTTGTATTTTCTGTCAGTGGTTTGCCAGCGTGGCTTTCGACATATTCAAAACGCGTGACAAATTTTTCTATCGCGCCGTCAAGGGCGACTTCGGCGTTGATGCCTTGCCATTTGAGCGCTTTCGCGACCGCAATCAACAAATCTCCGCCTTCTTCTTCGCTGTTGTCAGCGACAAATTCGGCGAGTTCTTCCTTTATTTTGTCCAAAACTTGGTCATAATTGTCGAATTCAAAACCAGCTTTTGCCGCAATGCTTTGCGTTTTTTGCGCGCGCATAAGGGCAGGCAAAGCTTTTGCAATTCCACGCATTTTGTCGGTGAAAGTCTCATATTTCTTTTCTTTTGCCTTGGCGTTGTCCCACGCGACAAGCGCTTCCGACGCGTTGCGAGCGACGACGTTGCCAAAAATGTGCGTGTGGCGGTCAATCAATTTGCGACAAAGCGTCGAGAGAGAATCTTGCCAATTATATTCGCCACAATCTTGTCCAATCACGCAGTGGAACATAGCTTGCAAGACAATGTCGCCACTTTCTTCGCGCATATTTTCCACGTCGTTGTTGTTGATTGCTTCCACCAACTCATAGGCTTCTTCAATCGCGTTTTGGCGGATAGTTTCGTGCGTTTGGGCTTTGTCCCAAGGACAGCCATTTTCTCCGCGCAAAGCTTGCAAAATGCAATACAGGTCGACAATATTGTGTCTTTTCTTGTTGAGAAAAGCGAGCGGAAGAATGCAAATATAGCAAGAATAATCATACTTTTTTTGACGGTCGAGCTCATAGACAAAAATCTCTTTGTTGTTGAACAATATTTTTTCTTCTTCTCCAACAAGGTTGGAAAGCAAAATTTTGAGCTCGGACGCGACAAATTGATTGTCAATATCTCTCACAAAAAGGGCGTTTCTTGTGTCATAATCAAAGCCCCCCTGCGCGAGCAACTCATATGCGCTTGTCGAAAGCGCCGACAACATAGGTTGCGCGTTGCAATCGAACATCGACACGGACGGAATTATTTGCAACTTTTCTTTGCGCGAAAAAAGCTCCACAACCGTGCGGTCGTCCTTTCCGCTGCCATTGACGCACAAGCAAATGTCGCCGAATTTTGCGTTTTCCGCGATGAGAAAATCGACGAGCGCCGAGTTGAGCGCGTCGAAATTTTCCGCCCCGTCAAAAAAGCTGTCGAGAGAAATATATTCGATATTGTTTTCTTGGAAGTAATAAAAAGTCTCGGTGAGACAAGTTTTTATGTAGATATGTTTTGCGTTGGCGAGAGTTTCTGCGCCTTGCAAAGTGAGTTGTTTTTTCTGGCAACCCAAGCCAACTATTGTTATCATATGTCAAACTCCTTTGTGGAAAGTTTTTTTTGCGAACCATTTGTCGATGAGTGGCAACGCTGTCAATTCGTCTTGTCAAGCGTCTTTGTGGAAAGCTTTTTTCGCGAACAATTTGCCAACAAGTGGCAACGCTGTCAATTCGTCTTGTCAAGCGTCTTTGTGGAAAGCTTTTTTGCGAACCATTTGC
>JAVXBP010000027.1:0-18573 GCA_036659935.1 Clostridia bacterium | reverse complement strand
AAGACTTTAACAAATTTCAGTCTAACCACGATACCAAAATAATCTCTTAAAAAAACAAAACCTAAATTGTACCTACTTCCGTAATATATTAAAAAATAGCTTATAAATAACAAAAAAACCACTAACAGTAGTGGTTTTTTTGCTTGGCGGAAACGGTGAGATTTGAACTCACGTGCCTCGTAAGAGACAACCGCATTTCGAGTGCGGCTCGTTATGACCACTTCGATACGTTTCCATTCTGCAATAGCTTGTCTAGTAGGTTGTTGTTACCTACCTTTGCTTATTATAAAAGTTTTTTTGAAAAAAATCAATTGTTTTGTCCTATAAAAATAATTAAAAAAAATTATATAATATAAAGTTAATTTTTCGTCGAAATAAGCAAAAAAATCATAACATATTTTCAAATTGGGTATTGTATATTGCAAAATATTGTGATATAATAGCAAAAGGTTGACAAAACAGACAATCAAAAGAGAGGAAAATACGCAAAATTTGAAAAAATGAAGCACAAGATTGCGTATTAAAATTTATGAACAAAATTAAATCATTCGAAATTGACCATAATATAATGCAGAAGGGGTTCTATTGTCTTGGAGAAATGCACAATGTTTACACCTATGACATGCGTTTCAAAATTCCAAATGGCGGAGAATATTTGGACATTGCTGGCTTGCATTCTATCGAACACCTTTTTGCGACGGTGATTCGCAACAGCGACATTGCAAAAGACGTAATTTATTTTGGGCCAATGGGGTGCAGGACAGGTTGCTATTTGTTGCTGTGGAATATCGAAAAGGAGCAAGCGAAAAAAATCGCGATTGATTGTTTGGAAAAATGCTTGACTTTCGACACTGTTCCTGGCGCGGAAAAAATTGAATGTGGCAACTATTTGGAGCACAATTTGGACGAGGCAAAGAAGGAAATTGCAAATTATCTAAAAGTTTTAAAAAATTAAAAAATATTTTCAAATCGCTATTGAAATTCGCATTTATATGTGTTAGAATGTAATAGTAGATATAAATGGACATTATCCAAAATTTTGCAAAAAGAGAAAGCAAAATTTGCAACTCACAAAGAGAAAAAGAATTAAGGAAGAAGAAATGGAAAAAATAGCAATTATTGACCTAGGCTCAAATTCATTAAGATTGGTCCTTGTTGACATTTTGGACGGGGGATATTTTTCCGTCGTCGACGAATTGAAAGAAACTGTAAGATTGGCTCAAGATATGGAGCTCGATGGCTTTTTGCAACCAGTGAGAGTGGCAAAAACAATCAAAACTCTCAAAATGTTCCGCAGATTGTGCGACGCGAACAATGTTGAACACATTTACGCATACGCGACCGCTGCGGTCAGACGCGCAAAGAACCAAAGGGGTTTTCTTGACGAAGTGCAGGCTGTGACTGGCATCAAGCTCAAAGTTTTGACACCTGACGAAGAGGCGCAACTTGTTTATCAAGGCGTCATCAATTCAATGGATATTCCGCGCGGACTTATCGTCGATATCGGCGGTGGCAGCACTCAATTGATTTATTACAACCGCAAAACTTTGTTGGAACACACTACCATTCCAATAGGGACGGTTATTTTGACTGAAATGTTCAACGAAGAAGGCGTTACGCCGTTGGAAAGGTCGACGAGAATCGAAGAATATGTCAAAACTCAACTCGACCAAGTGCCGTGGCTCAAAGAACTTGCGCCTGATATCAAATTTATCGGCGTAGGCGGTTCATTCCGCAATCTTGGAAAAATAAGCCGTATGCTCAAAAAATATCCTATGGATATGTCGCACAACTATGTAATTCCACAAACGGAATTCCGCGGCATTTATAGCAATATTCGCGGGCTTGCGTTGGACAAAACAATGAAAATCAAGGGGTTGTCGAGCGTTCGCGCGGACATTTTCCCAGCAGGGTTGTCAGAAATCAACGCAATTATCGACTATATCAACGTTGACGAGTTGGTCGTTTCTGGCAGTGGTCTCAGAGAAGGGACAATGTTCAAATACGCCGTTCCGTCGACAAATGACAAGCCTATTTCTGACGTTCTTGGTCATAGCATTTATTCTTTGTTGTATTTCTTTGGCGAGAATATTACGCACGCAGAACAAGTCTACAACTTGTCAATTCAACTCTACAAACAGTTGAAAGTCTTGCACAAATTGCCGAGAGCTTATGTTAAAGTGTTGCGCACGGCGGCAATGTTGCACGATTGTGGCAATCATATCAAATATTACAACCACCAAAAGCACTCGAGCTATATCATTCTCAACAGCAATCTCTATGGCATTTCTCACCGCGACCTTGTTATGTCGGCGTTTGTGGCTGGCATGCACAGAAGTGGCGACTTGAATGCGAGCGATATTATGAAATATCGCGATATGTTGACGGAAGAAGACATTGACGCGATTCTCAAACTTGGCGTAATCGTAAGAATTGCGGAAAGCCTTGACAGAAGTATGAGCAGTGTTATTACAAATATCACTTGCGACGTTCTTGGCGACAGCGTTATTATGAAAACAGAAAGCGACGGCGATTGCTCGTTGGAAATCAAAGATGCAATGACTGCAAAACAAGACTTTAGCAAAGCGTATAAGAAAAACTTGCAAATTCTCGAAGGCTAAAAGCAAATTCTTGCGAGCTGAAAGATTGTAAATCAATCAAATGGACAAAAAATTGGATAGCACAAACAAAAAGCAGAGAATATACAATATACTTTTTCCACTTATCGCAGTGATATTTTTGCTTATTGTGTGGGGCGTGACTTCCAAAATTGTTGGGCTGGAATTGTTGTTTCCGTCAATAGGAAGCACTCTCGGCGAGCTCGGCAAAATTGTGGGAGAAAGTTCGTTCTATCTTGCGGTAGCAAATTCGCTTGCGCGCGCGTTGATTGCGTTTGTTTGCGCGTTTGTGTTCGGTCTTGCGCTAGCAATTCTTTCATTCAGCTTTGGCGCGATAGAAAAATTGCTCAATCCTATAATATCAATTATGCGTTCAATTCCTACAATGTCAATTTTGTTGTTGACATTGATATGGTTGGACGCATTTTCTTCGCCTATTTTGATGGCTTTTTTTGTTATTTTTCCAATAATTTATACAAATGTTTTGGGCTCGTTGAAGGGAATTGACAAGTCTTTGATTGATATGTCAAAGCTTTTTTGCGTCGGGAAAAAAACATTGATAACAAAATTGTATATTCCAAGCATTTCCGCGAGCATTTTCAGCTCAATTCGTTCGACGTTGTCGCTGACGCTAAAATTGATAATCGCAGGCGAAGTTTTTGCTCAAACCGCCAAAAGCATTGGGCTCAATATGTATCTTGGACAAATTTATTTGGAAACTGCAAAGCTTTTTGCGTGGACAATTGTCGCGATTGTTTTGGGCGGAATTCTCGAAGCGATTGTGGCGATTATCTCAAAAATTGTGGAGAAAAAATGCTATGGAAATTAAAAATTTGTCATTAAAATTTGGAGAAAAAGTCCTTTATTCGAACTTTAACTTCCAAATCGAAAACGGAAAAATTACTTGCATTCTTGGCAAATCAGGGTGTGGCAAAACATCTCTGCTCAATTGCATAGCTCGCCAAATAGACTGTCAAGGCGAGATTGTTGGAGCGGAAAAAATATCTTTTGTTTTCCAAACGCCAAGGCTTATTCCAAGAATATCAATAAGAAAAAATCTCGAATTTGTAATTGACAGCTTGCCAAAAGACGAGAAAAAAGAGAAAGTTGACAGCGTTGCGGAGCAATTCGAATGCAAAGAAATACTTGACAAATTCCCCGACCAAATAAGCGGTGGCGAAGGGGCGAGAGTTGCGGTGGCGAGAGCTTTTTGCTCAAGTTCACAAACAATTTTGCTCGACGAACCGTTCGAAAACATTGATATCCGTCTCAAAAGTCAAATAATAGAACAACTTTTGTTCAACATTGCGCAAGACAAAAAAACCGCGCTTTGCGTGTCGCACAACGTCGAAGATATCCTTTTGATGGCGGACAGGGTTGTTGTTTTTGGCGGTCAACCAAACGAAATTGTCTTGGACAAACAAATTGCTATACCGCAAAATCAAAGAAAATTTGGAGACAAACAAATGGCGAGTTTGAGAGAAGAAATATATAGTTGCTTGATGAGTTTGTGAGTAAAAATTATTTAAAAAAACAAAAATTACTAAATAAAATAAATAAATATATTAAAATTAAAAATTTTAAGAAAAATTTAAAAAAATTTTCTTTATTAACCAAAATTAAAAAAAAACGAAAGTAAAAATATCGGAAAATTTAAAGTAGACTTTTTTGCAAAAACATTCGATAAAAACTAGACATTGTTGTCATTATCTTTGTTGTTGTACAAATTGTGCAACGTAAAATTGACGTCTTTGTCGTTGACAAATTGCGCTTGCGCTTGTGATTGCGACTGGTCTTGTTGAGACTGTCGCGGTTGTTGTGATTGCTGCTGGGGGCGAGATTGATTGGAGTTCATTTGTTGCATAAGTTGTGGCAAAATCGACATTATCGGGTTGTTGCTTTCTCCGCCTTGCATTGCTGACGACAAAATTTTGCTCATATCGGCATTTGAACCATTGTTTCCAAGCATTTGAAAAATTGATGAAATATCCATAATACCTCCGCACATTTTAATATATGCGCGCATATACTTATTTGTGCGCAAAAGCTTTGTTTTGTTGTTTGTCGCGCAAAAAAATGATTGAGCGGGGGCAAAATGAAAAAAAATAATTTTACTCAAAACAATTCGAACGGCAATTTTTCTAACAATGCAAGCGGAAGCAATTACTCTAGTTTTTACAATGCAAATAATGCAAAAAACTCAAGCAACGCAAATAATGCAAATTCCGCGACAAGTGGCTATTCCGCAAGCGATGTTGACAAATTTTCCAATATGAGCGAAGACGAATTGCTCAATCAAATGTTCAACATTGCAAAGCAAAAAAAAGATGCTGGGGAACTCACCAACGCTGACTTGGACAGCTTTTTGGCAACTGCGTCATCGGTTTTGCAACCTAGCCAAAAAGAAAAATTGCAAAGCTTGATAAATATGATAAAAGATTAAAAAAAATATAATATGAGTTGAAAATGATAAGGAAGTTAACTGTTATCAGTATGAAAAATGATAATAAAAAATGAAATAATTATATAAATATTGTAAAAACAAAGCAAAATTTTATTTATAAAAAAAACAGGTTGATAGCCTGTTTTTTTGTTATGTTGATTGAATTAAAGTTGTAATTATTGCTTTTTCTGCGATAAATTAATAATATCATATAAATATAAAGCATGAAAAGATAATCGTTACTGCTTTTCTAATTCTTCGATTGCGGAAAGCAACGCTTTGATATCGTTTATATTGTTGTTGTAACCTATGCTCGCGCGCACTGTTCCGCGCTCAAAAGTCCCAAGATGTTTGTGAATGAGTGGGGCGCAATGCAAACCGCAACGCACCGCAATGTCGCGTTCGTTCAAAAAGTCGCCAAGGTCAGTCGATGACAACTTGCCATAGTTGAAAGAAATTACTCCGTTGTTGTTGTAAGTGTAGAGCGAAATATTGCGCATTTGTTTGAGTCCATAGAGCAATTCGCCCGATAAGTATCTGAGATTGAGACTTATTTGATTGATGTTTTCCATTGTCCATTTTGCGCTTGCGCCAAGCCCGATTATGCCAGCGCTGTTGAGCGTGCCCGACTCGAAACATTCGGGCGGAATGTCAGGTTGCAACAAGCTTTGGCTGTTTGTGCCAGTGCCACCAAACATTATTGGCGAAAGCGAGTGCTTTTTGTTGAAAACAAGAAAGCCAGTGCCTTGGCAACCGTGCAAGCCTTTGTGCCCGGCGCACGCGAGAAAATCAATATGACAAGCCGACATATCAATTTTTTGATGACCGAGCGACTGAGCGCAATCGACAAGAAAAGCCACGCCGTGCTTGTTGGCAATCGCGCCTATCGCCTCGATATCGCTTGTCGCGCCAGTCACGTTGGAAGTGTGACAAACGCAAATTAATTTTGTGTAGGGCGTAATTTTTTCTTCGATATCGCGCGGACTTATCACGCCGTCAAATTGCGGCTTGACCACGATAACATTTGTGTGCAAAGAGTTGTGCTGAATTTGATAGAGCGGTCGCAAGACGGAATTGTGCTCGTTGGCGGTGGTGATAACGTCAAATCTGCCGTTTGTGCGTTGTGGCAAAAAACCGCGCAACGCCAAATTGAGCGCCTCAGTGCAATTTGGAGTGAAAATCACCTCGAATTCTTCATTGCAGTTGAGCATTTGTTTGATAAAAGCTCGCGTTTCAAAAATTTTGATGCCTATATCAATGCTGTCGTTGTGACCTGCTCTGCCTGGGTTCGAGCTTGTTTTGAGCTGTTGGAACATTGCGTCAAACATACATTGCGGCTTGAATCTTGATGTGGCGGAATTGTCTAAATATATCATATTTTTCACCTTTATGTTTTTTCGTTAATATATTGTATTAGGAGTGAGCTACATATTATTACTTTGGAGGAAATATTATGGCATACAAAATTATCACTTTTCACTCCCGCAGCGATGCCTTTGCCTTCTTGAATTACTTAATGTCGTTGGGAATTGCTGGAACTCTTGTCAACACGCCGCGAGAAATATCTTTTTCTTGCGGGCTTTGCATAAAGACTGACGCGGACAACTTCGCGCTGAAAAAAGCTTTTGCAAACAACAAATTGATGTCTTTTGACAAAATTTTTGACGTATTTGTCGCAGTTGACGGCAAAAAGAGTTATTCGTATTCGAAATTGTGATTAAAAAATTGCCACAAAAGGCAATTTATTGTCTCAAATGTTGTCAAAAGACGCGTTTGGGACATTTTTTTGACTTTTTTATTAATAGATTGATTATTTTATCTTTACAAAATTACAAAATTAGTATATAATATAGAATAACTTATTCTAATATAGGAGAGTGTAATTAATAAATGGAAATTCCATTATACACCATTGCAATCGCAATTCTTATCTTGCTGTCGGGAATCTTCTCGGCGACAGAAACAGCTTTTTCGTCTTTGAACAAAATTCGAATAAGAAACATGGCCAACAACTCAGCAAAAAAATCAAGACTCGTGTTGAAGTTGAACGAAAATTATGACAGTCTTATTTCTACAATTCTAATAGGTAATAATATTGTCAACATAGCAGCATCGACATTGTCCACTTTGTTGTTTGCAAAACTTATCGTAAACGACGTTGGAATATCAAGCCTTGTGTCAACAATCGTTATGACACTTATCGTTCTTACTTTTGGCGAAATCACGCCAAAAACAATTGCAAAACGCAGCCCTGAGTTTTTTGCTCACGCGCTTGCGCCGTTTGTTCTTGTATTCTACTATTTATTTTTCCCGTTGACTTATCTTTTTGGACTGTGGCAAAAACTTGTCAGCAAAATTTTCAAAAAGCGTGACGACGACAACATCACCGACGAAGAGTTGATGACGATTGTCGCTGAGGCGCAAACGGAAGGCGGACTGAATGAGTACGAGGGCGAATTGATAAAATCAGCCATTGAGTTTGACGACTTGACGGTAGTGGACACTTTTACACCGCGTGTTGACGTCGAAGCGTTGGATATAGAGGTCTCTATGACGGACGCTTTGTACAATTTTAGGATTACAGGGTTTTCGAGATTGCCAGTTTATAAGGACAATATCGACACTATCATTGGTGTTTTGAACGAAAAAGACTTCTATAAGGCTTATCTCAATGGTGACAAAACATTCGAAAAAGCTGTCGTTGACAATGTTATGTACGCGACGCCAAGAATGAAAATCTCGTCTTTGTTGAGAAAGTTGCAAAAAGCGAAAACTCATTTTGCCGTGGTTGTCGACGAATTTGGCGGCACAATGGGCATTGTCACTCTCGAAGATATTCTCGAAGAACTTGTCGGAGAGATATGGGACGAGCACGACGAGATTGTAGAAAACTTCAAGCAAATTACCGATACAAAATTCTCAGTTAGCGGCGATTGCAATTTGGAGGACTTCTTTGATTATTTCAAGGTAAACAAAAGCGACGAAAATTATGAACCTATCACTTTGAGCGGTTTTATTTTGTTGGAATTGGGCAGGCTCGCGAATGTTGGCGACATAATCAAATTCGAAAACCTTACAATAACTGTCAAAAAGATTGTTAACCACAAGATTGAATTTGTGGAAGTCACTTTTGACAAAAAAGAAGATGAAGATATAAAAGAAAATTAATTTTAACACATATGTGTAATTCGGAGGTCTAGATGTACAACAAAGTTGATTCGAGCATGAATTTCTGCGAAAGGGAAAAAGGCATTCTCGAATTTTGGAAGAAGAACGATATTTTTGAAAAAAGTATAACAAAAAACGAAGGAAAACCTGAGTTTTCTTTCTATGATGGTCCGCCAACAGCCAACGGAAAACCGCACATTGGGCATATTTTGACGCGCGTAATGAAAGATATTATTCCGCGTTACAAGACTATGAAAGGCTTCCACGTGTTGAGAAAAGCAGGTTGGGATACGCACGGGTTGCCAGTTGAGTTGGAAGTCGAAAAAATGCTCGGCATTGACGGCAAGCCAGAGATAGAAAAATATGGCATTGAGCCTTTTATTGGCAAGTGCAAAGAAAGTGTGTGGAAATATAAGGGCGAGTGGGAAAGAATGTCCGACCGAGTTGGTTATTGGGTGGATATGGACGATCCTTATATCACATATGACGACAATTATATCGAATCTGTTTGGTGGGCGCTCAAAAATATCGCCGACCAAGGTTTGCTCTACAAAGGCTACAAAGTAGTTCCTTATTGTCCGCGTTGTGGCACGGCTTTGTCATCGCACGAAGTGGCGCAAGGCTACAAAGACGTCAAAGAAAAATCAGTATATATTAAGTTCAAACGCAAAAACAAAGAAGGCTATTTTTTGGCTTGGACAACAACTCCGTGGACTCTGCCGTCAAACGTTGCGCTCTGTATGAACGCAAAAGAAACTTATGTCGAGATAAAAGCTGACGGAGAAATTTATGTTTTGGCGGAAGCTTTGGCAGGACAATTGTTCGAAAACTTTGAAGTGTTGTCGAGCAAAACTGGCAAAGAATATGAGTTCGAAGAATATTTGCCTTTGTTCGATTGCTATGACGGCAAGGACAAGGCTTTCTATGTTACAAATGCCGATTATGTCACGCTGACTGACGGCACGGGCGTGGTTCATATCGCGCCTGCGTTTGGCGAGGACGACTCGTTGGTTGGAAAAAATTACAAACTTCCTTTCTTGCAAATGGTCGACGAAAGAGGTCGTTTTGTTGCGGGAACTGGTGAGTTGGAAGGCGTTTTTTGCAAGGACGGCGACAAACTTGTAATCAACATTCTCAAAGAAAAAAATCTTTTGTTCAAAGAATTAATTTTTGAACATAGCTATCCTTTCTGTTGGAGATGCGACACTCCGTTGTTGTATTACGCTCGTTCGAGCTGGTTTATCAAAATGACGGCTGTGCGCGAAAAATTGCTCAAAAACAACGCGTCCGTCAATTGGATGCCACCGGCTATCGGCGCTGGCAGAATGGGCAACTTCCTAGAAAACGTTATTGACTGGGGAATTTCTCGCGAAAGATATTGGGGCACGCCATTGCCAATTTGGGTTTGCCCAGATTGTGGAGAGATCAAGGTCATTGGCTCCCGCCAAGAACTCAGAGAGTTGGGCGGACTTGACCACGACGTGGAATTGCACAAGCCTTATATCGACGCGATAACCTTCAAGTGTTCAAAATGCGGCGGCGAGATGCATCGCACGCCAGAAGTTCTTGACTGTTGGTTCGACAGTGGCAGTATGCCTTTTGCGCAATTGCATTTTCCTTTTGAAAACAAGGATATTTTTGCAAAGCAATTTCCTGCTGACTTTATAAGCGAAGCGGTTGACCAAACGAGAGGTTGGTTCTATACTTTGCTTGCGATATCGACATTGCTTTTCGACAAAGCGCCATTCAAAAACTGCATTGTTCTTGGTCACGTAAATGACAAAAATGGTATAAAAATGTCCAAACATAAGGGCAACGTTGTCGACCCTTGGTCAGTGCTTGACGTGCAAGGCGCAGACGCGGTAAGGTGGTATTTCTATTCGTCTTCCGCTCCTTGGTTGCCGTCAAGATTTAGCCCAGAGAATGTCTCAGAAGGGCAAAGACGCTTTATGGGCACGCTGTGGAACGTCTATTCGTTCTTTGTGCTTTATGCAAATATTGACAGTTATGACCCGACAAAATATCAGCTGAAAGAGTGCAAGTTGACACATATGGACAAATGGATTTTGTCCAATCTCAACACGCTTGTCGCGGAAGTTGACAGCAATCTTGAGCAATACAAAATTACAGAAAGCGCGCGCGCAATCGAGAAGTTTGTCGACGACCTTTCCAACTGGTATATTCGCCGTGGCAGAGAAAGATATTGGGCGAAAGATATGACCGATGACAAAGCGGCGGCGTATACGACACTTTATCACGTTCTTGTAACGCTGACAAAGGTTATCGCGCCATTCACTCCTTTTATTGCGGAAAATATTTATCAAAACCTTGTTGTAAATTTCTATCCAAATGCGCCACAAAGCGTGCATTTGAGCGAGTTCCCACAAGCGGACAAGTCTATGATTGACAAAAAACTTGAGGCGGATATGGACTTTGTGCTCAAAGCTGTCGTTATGGGACGCGCTTGTCGCAACAAGTCGGCGATAAAAAATAGACAACCATTGACAAATTTGTTTGTTTTGACTGACAAAAAGCTCAACGATATTGGCGTTCTTAACCTTATCGCGGACGAGATTAACGTCAAAAATTGCGAGATTGTCAAGGACAAAACAAAATTTGTAACCTATGACCTTAAGCCACAACTCAAGACTGTTGGTCCAAAATATGGCAAGTCAATTGGCGCGATAAAGAATTATCTCGCTGCTTGTCAAAACCCTTGCGAAATTGTTGATTGTGTCAACGCGGGCAAGACTTTTGACTTCGAGATTGACGGAAATACCATTGCGCTTGCGCTCGACGATTTGCTTATCACTCCTATCAACAAGAGTGGTTACGCGCTCGAAAGCGACAACTCAATGACGGTCGTTATTGACACAAACTTGACAGAAGAACTCGTCGCGGAAGGAATTGCGAGAGAACTTATCTCCAAGTTGCAAACAATGCGCAAAGAAGCTGGCTTCGAAGTGGTTGACCACATAAATGTAGGTTTTGTTGGAGACAGCGCTGTTTTGAAAATTTTGCTCGGCGACGAGTCAATCAAAAATGGCGTTTTGGCGGAAACAATTACCGAAGGCAAGCTTGACGGCTATGTCAAAGAGTGGGATATCAACGGCTTTGTCGTTCAGTTGAGCGTGGCAAAAATATAATGATACAAATAGCGAAAGATTGGAAAGATTATCAAATTATCGCCACTGGCGACGGGCAAAAATTGGAGCGGTGGGGCAAACTTGTCCTTCTGCGTCCTGACCCGCAAGTCATTTGGCGTGGCGCTTTTGAGTTGGAAAATTACAAAGGAATCAACGCGCGATATGAGAGAAGCAACAAGGGCGGAGGCGAATGGAATTATCTCACAAAAGTGCCTGACGAATTTGTCGTCGAGCGCAAAGGACTGAGATTTTCGCTCAAGCTTATGGGCTTCAAGCACACGGGGCTTTTCCCAGAACAAGCTGTCAATTGGGATATGATGCAACAACTTGTTTTGTCGGCAAAACGCCCAATAAAAGTGCTAAACTTGTTTGCTTATACTGGTGGCGCGACGGTTGCGCTCGCAAAAGTTGGCGCAAATGTGACGCACGTTGACTCAGCAAAGGCTATGATTGACCGAGCGAAAACAAATATGGCGTTGAGCAAATGCGACACGGCAAACGCGCGATATATAATGGACGATTGCGCAAAATTTATCGCGAGAGAAATAAGACGCGGTTCGAAATATGACGCAATTTTGATGGACCCACCGTCATATGGCAGGGGGACAAACGGCGAAGTTTGGAAGATTGAAGATTCGCTTTTTGACCTTGTGCAAGAGTGCGCGAAACTTTTGTCAGACAAGCCGTTGTTCTTTTTGATAAATTCATATACGACTGGTTTGCAACCGACAGTTATCGAAAATATCTTGAGACTTACTCTCAAAGATTTGGACGGAAGCTGTCAATCATACGAAGTTGGCTTGCCGACTGACGAAGAAATAATTTTGCCTTGCGGTTGCAGCGGACTGTGGCAATCAAATAAAAGAGACTAGAAAGGAAAATATGGAAGATTTTGATTACAAAAAACTCGAAGTTGTCTTTGAAGACAATCACATTATTGTTGTTGTAAAACCGCAAAATATACCTTCACAAGGCGATGCAAGCAATGACAAGGATATGTTGTCTATTGTCAAAGATTATCTCGTGGACAAATATAACAAACCGGGAGAGGCGTATGTTGGTCTTATTCACAGACTTGACCGCCCGACGGGGGGCGTTATGGTGTTTGCAAAGACATCAAAGGCCGCTCAGCGCTTGTGTGAAGAGATAAAAAATGGAGAATTTAGCAAGAAATATCTCTGCGTTTGCTGCGGCGAACCAAAAGATAAAAATGCTACGCTCGTCAATTATCTCAAAAAGAATCAAGCAAAAAATATCGTCAACGTCGTGCCTATGATGACGGAAGACGCTCAAAGAGCCGAGCTCGAATATTCGGTTATTGACACAATTCAAGGCTTTAGCTTGGTCAAAGTGCATTTGATAACGGGCAGAAGCCACCAAATTCGCGTGCAAATGGCGGCGATTGGTTGTCCATTGTTTGGCGACCAAAAATATGGCGCGGACTCAAAAACATTCAAACATAATCTTGGCTTGTGGTCGACAGAAATTCGACTTGTTCACCCAGTTACAAAAGAGAATATGACCTTTATTGTGCACCCGCCAAAAGAAGAAGTGCCTTGGAAGGCTTATGATATATCTCGTTTTCTCAACGTTGGATTGGCAGTCAGTCCTTACGAAATTATCAATGATATGAAAAATCAAATTGACGAAAAAAATACCGACAGAAAAGAAAACTTCAAAAGAAAGAGATACAACAACTATTAAGTTGTTCAACAGTTTGCAAAATGCGAATATAGGATAATATTTTAAAAAAAATTGTTCAATACAACAAATATTAATTACAAAAACACAGCTTTTTACGGCTGTGTTTTTGTTTGGTAAGGAAGAATATAAGTAGGTAAGAATTGTGAATTTGTCAAATTGAAATCAACTGTCCTTGTCTTAACTGTTTTTGTCGCAATCGTCTTTGTCGCAAGTCAATTCTTCGACAGAAGCGCCAGACAATTCTTGTTGTGATTGGGGCGCTTGTTGAGCGCTTGCGGTGCCATTTGAGTGGTCGAGATTGTCGCTGTTGACATTGAGACTGCTTGATTGTGATTGGTCAACAATCGCGTTCAAATCGCTTTGGGCAGGTGTCGCGGTGTTCTCAAGTATAGCGATTGCGCCAGCATTTGTCCTTTTCGCCGCGGCGATGGCAAGCTTTTTCTCTCTCGCGATATCGAATAGCGACGGCGTTTCGTCCTTGTCGATTGGTGTCTTTTTAATTTTTGCATAGATTCTTTCTCGCATTGCAAGCAGTCCTGGCAGAAGTGTGAACACGAGCAAGAAGCTGAGGAATGCGCCACGAGAAATCAATTGTGTGACTTGGGCGACAATCATATTTGTGGTGACAATTTGAACTGATGAGCATACTACAATCAATATTGTGCACGACGTCATAATGCTGCCTGACGAGCGGAACATTGCATTTTTTATTGCCGTTATTGGCGTTGCGCCGAGCTTTTTTTCTTCCAAATATTTGCTTGTAAACAATATCGCATAGTCTACCGTCGCGCCAAGTTCTATCGCGCTGACTATCAAATAAGCCATAAAGTTTATTTTCGAGCCGATAAGAGTTACGATTGTAAGGTTGATAAAAATGCCTGTTTCTATTACAAAAAGCAACATAAGGGAGAGCAATGGCTTTCTGAAGTTGATAATCAATATCAAAAAGATTATTATTGCGGAAAGAATATTTACGAGCATAAAGTCGTTTGGAGTGACTTGGCTCAATTCGTATGCGCCGAGAGACAAGCCAACCGCGCGGAAGTCGCCAAAACTATCTTTGGAGAGCTGCTTGATTGCGAGCATTGTTTCATAAGATTGAGTGTCCTCCGCGTGACCGTCGAAAGTCACAACATAGAGCATATAGTGCAGTTGGTTGGGGTCTTTGTTTATCGTTCCGTTTTCTTTGACAATGTTGGATATAAAGCCCGACATAAGTTGAGAATAAACGATAGGTTTTACAAAACCGCTAGAGTTTTCCAACTGATTGAACAAATTTTGAGAGAGCATTGTTGTCAACGACATAATTCCTACAATCTCGTTGTAGCGTGGGTCGTTTACTTTTTTGCCGTTTTCGTCAAGAATTACTTTGCCGTTTTCGTCTTTTTTGTATGTTAGGTCGGTCAATTTGTCAGTAAATTCGTATTGATTGTCAATTGGTTGAGTCGGGTCATAAGGTATCATAAGTATCAATTGATTGTTCATAGAATTTGCGACAGTTTCTGGATAAGTTGGATTTGGATTGTCTTTTGCAAAAGTGATATAGTTGAGTGGAACATGCGTTTGCAGAATTGCGCAAGGAATTGCCACTCCTATGCAAACAACCGCGACAACGACCGTGACCCACTTTTTTGTAACAACATTGGCAAGTGGGCGAGCGTGAATCTCAACTTTCCATTTGTGGCTCGTCTTTTTGAGAGCCTTGTCGAACATTAATATCAAAATAGGTTGAATGAATACGACCGCAAGCAAAGAGAGAATTACGCCTTTTGCAAGCACAAAACCAAGGTCATAGCCCATTTTGTACTTCATAAAGAATAGGGCGAAAAAGCCACCGACGGTCGTGAGCGCGCTTGCCGATATCGCCGCCAAAGTTTTTGGCAACGCTTTGACAATCGCTTCGCGAGAAGTCAAACTTGTGCGCATTTCTTCATAATAGGAGTGCATCAAAAAGATAGAAAAGTCCATCGCGATCGCAAGCTGTAATATCGTGGCGCAAGAGTCAGTGATTGACGAGATTGTGCCGATAGGAATGCCTGCGATAAGGTTCGAGCCCATGTTGAATAAGATTGATATGCCGAGTGTGAGCAAGAAAATAAGCGGTTCAATGTAACTCTTGGACATAAGCAAAAGGATAAGGAAAACTCCGATAACTGCAACCGCAACGAATTTTGGCATTTCTCCGAGAGACGACTTGACCATAAGGCGAGCGTTCTGAGCAGTGCCAGCAATGTAATATAAATCGCTTTCCACATATTCTTTGAGCGCGATATTGTCGAATTTTCCGCCTGCTTTTTCTTCTTTGAGAACGGCGTTTATTTCTTCTTCGATTGTGTCAAGGACTGATATCATTTTGCTTTCTGCGCCGTCAATATTGTAATAAATAGCGACTATATATGTATCAACCTTATTGCCAAAAGTGTCAACGCCGCTTTTGACAAACATATCTTTTGTCGCGACAATTGTCTTGTCAATTTCGTCCTTGCTTATGCCGTGGTCAAGAATTGGAAGTTTGTCGAGAGCGGTGAAAGAGCCCTCCCAAACGATAGTAGAAATGGTTGAAGAAACAGTCTCGTTTCCATATTTTTTTTCGTCAATTTTGAGACTGGAACTTGTAATTCTTTTGATAATTTTTTGCACGGTTTCGCGTGGTACGTAAGAAAATGCGAAGGACGTGTCGGCTATTATTTTGAAATCATTTATAAGGACATTCCTGCCCAAAACAGTGTCGGTGTCTTTGTCAAGATAACTGATTACGTCACCGTTTTTCTTGACAAATAGCGAGCCAATAATTGACAACGCTATCAACAATACTGTAATTATTATTATCAACTTTTTGTGGTCGATGATCCATTTTGCGAATTTTTCCATTCTTTGTGCGCCTCCCAAGATGAGTTCTTTGTTAGCTTTATTATATGTCAACCAGCGAGATATGTAAACCTACCGTTCGTTGAGTTGCAAAATTTTGAATATCGCGCGTTGGTGTAGTAGAAATTTGAGAAAAATTTTTGCGGTTGAATTGCGAAAAGTTATCAATTATGCAACAATAAGTCAGTTATTTTATGTCAAGTTTTTTCCGTGAAAATAAAGTGATAATTTGGTGAAAATTTGTGTCATTTTACTTTTGAATATAAAAAATTGGTGATATAATGTATTTATGAAAATTGGTATATCAACAGCTTCATATTTTTCTCGACTGCACACAGAAGAGACTTTTGCAGAAATTGCAAAAGCGGGCGCTGACACTTGCGAAGTTTTTTTGGCGACGCACAGCGAATATACGCAGGCGTTTGCGGACACGCTCAAAGCCGCTTTGGTCAGCGACGGTGGGGCGACAAATTTGGCGGTTCATTCCGTTCACGCGTTGACAAATCAGTTCGAACCGGAACTTTTTAGCAAGGGCGACAGAGCGAAAAAAGATGCCTTTGCAATATTCAAAAACGTGTGCAATGTTGGTCAAAATCTTGGGGCAAAATACTACACTTTTCACGGGGCGACATTGCTCAAAAAAGCAGTAAAATATATTTTCGATTATCCAAGTCTTGGCGAAAAAGTCAATGATATTTGTGACGTTGCGTCAGAATATGGCATAAAGCTTTGTTATGAAAATGTTCACTGGGCTTATTTTTCTACTCCGCAATATTTTGCGCAATTAGAAAATTTTTGTCCGTCTTTGGGTGGTGTTCTTGACATAAAACAAGCGATGCAATCAAAGATAGATTATCGAGAATTTCTCGATGTTTTGAAAGGTAGACTTTGCACTGTGCACGTTTGTGATTATGACAATGACGGCAATTTGACAATTCCGGGCAAGGGCAATTTTGACTTTGTGGATATGTTCAAAAGACTGCTCGACATAGGCTTTGACGGCGCGTGCTTGCTCGAAGTTTATTCGCAAAATTATGGTGACGTTGCAGAAGTCGCCGAAAGTTATCAATATCTCAAACATTGTTTTGAGATTGCTAATAAGTAAAATTTTTTGGAGGTTGTTATGCGTTATAACAAAAAAGAAATGAAAATCAGATTGGACTACAACAACATGATGAGTTCATCTGTGCCTGACGGTTTTGGCGAAAAAGACTTTGCCAGCCACTCAGAAGACATCAAAAAGGCATACGGCGCTGTTGTCGCAGGACGCGGCAAAGGTATGATGGGCTGGACGGAGCTTGCTTACAATCAAGATGAAGTGGTGGAAGAAATTCTCGCTACCGCAAGCGAAGTAAGAAGAAAATTCGACAATTTTGTTGTGCTTGGCATTGGCGGAAGCGCACTCGGTCCGATAGCTGTTTTCCAAGCGTGCTGTCATTTGCATTACAATGACCTTCCAAAACGCAAACGCAAAGGTCCAAAATTTTATGTCGAGGACAACGTTGACCCAGAGAGAATGATGGCTTTGTTGGACGTTGTTGACGTAGAAAAAACTATGTTCAACGTTATCACAAAAAGCGGTTCGACATCAGAGACAATGACTCAATATTTGATTATCAACAACATTCTCAAAGAGAAGTTGGGCGACGACGCGAAAAATCACATTATCGCGACAACGTCACATTCTGCCGGCAACCTTATCAAGATTGCAAAAGCGGAAAATTATAAGACTTTCTATATCCCAGACAGCGTTGGCGGAAGATTCAGCGAACTTTGTCCAGTCGGCTTGTTGCCTGCCGCTATCCTTGGCATTGATATCAAAGGTATTCTTGCAGGCGCGAAATTTATGGACGAACAATGCGCGAGCGACAATATCAAGAAAAACCCGGCTCTTATGGCAGGCGCGCTTCAATTTATGTCAATGGAAAAGGGCAAAAACATATCCGTTATGATGCCTTATGCTGACGGCTTGAAATATATCGCCGATTGGTATTGTCAATTGTGGGGCGAATCGCTCGGCAAAAACAAAGACTTGCAAGGCAAAGCTTGCTCAAAGGGGCAAACTCCTGTCAAGTCGCTTGGCGTAACTGACCAACACAGTCAGGTGCAACTCTATGCGGAAGGTCCTTGCGACAAAGTTATTACCTTTATTGGCGTTGACAAATATCGCTCGGAAGTTGTCATTCCAAATGGTTGCGAAGATTATCCAAACGTAAACTTCCTTTGCGGTCACACAATGAATGAGTTGATTGACGCCGAAAGAAAGGCTACCGAATACGCTATCACAAAGGCTGGCAAGCTCAATCACACGATTATGCTCCCAGTGCTCAACGAGTTTACTTTGGGGCAATTGATGATGTTCTTTATGCTCAAGACGGCTTATTGTGGCGCAATGCTCAACATTGATACTTTCAATCAACCAGGAGTTGAAGAAGGCAAAAATGCGGCATATGCTTTGCTTGGCAGACCGGGCTATGACGAAAAGAGAGCGGAACTTGCAAACGCTCCACAGAAACAAAATAAGTTTATTATATAATAATAAGTAACAATATTATATAGAAATCAATATTATATAGAAATCAAAAAACTAGGCCGAACGAAATGTTTGACCTAGTTTTTGTTTGTT
>JAVXBP010000026.1:0-19022 GCA_036659935.1 Clostridia bacterium | reverse complement strand
CCTTGCCAAAAAATACTTTTTTCGATAATTTTTTTTGAACAAAAAAAGACTGTCTCTCGCAAGAAACAGTCATCTCTATCAAATAATTTTGTTTTGTTGAATTAAAAATTTTCTTTTTGTTCTTTCGCGTTGCTTTTTCTTTCTTTGCATTGGTTGATTGCGCGATTGCTATCTGTTCTCTCATTTGTTAATCTCAAATTTTTGCGTTGCAAAATTCAAACGACAATCGAACAGCTTACAACAATTTCTTTTTGTGCAAGAAAAACGCCAATATCGCCGTCAGCACCAGCGACACTCCTGCGATAACCCAGAAGCCCCACTGCTTGCCTTCCATAGGCACGCCCGTGTTCATGCCCCAAAACGATGCGATAAGCGTCGGAATGGATATCAGCAGCGTGACAGAGGTCAAAATTTTCATCACGATATTAAGGTTGTTGGAAATGACCGACGCATAAGCGTCCATCGTACCTGCAAGAATGTCTCGATATATCGAGCACATCTCAATCGCTTGCTTTGTATCAATCGCGACGTCTTCCAACAAGTCAGTGTCTTCCTCATAGGTTCTTACAAGAGTTTTCGAGCTGAGCAACTTTGTAATAACCGAGTCATTGCCTGTCAAGGATGTAGAAAAGTAAACAAGTGAGTTTTCCAAGTCAAGCATTTGAAGCAATTCTTTGTTTCTTGTCGACTTGTGCAATTCCTTTTGAATTCTTTGTGACGCCTTGTCAATTTGTTTAAGATAAGCCAAATATTTTGTGGCGGTATTGTTGAGCAATTGGAACAAGAACCTTGTCTTTTTGCAAGTGTTGAAGCCCTTTACTCTGCCTTTGACAAAGTCACGCAAGATGCTTGTTTCTTTCAAACAAACGGTCACAACAACTTCGTCTTTGATAATTATGCCAAGTGGAAGGGTAAAGTAAGAGTAATAATCGGCTTCTTCTTCGATGACAGGAATATCGACAAGCACCATTACGTGCCCGTCTTCGCTTTCTACGCGAGAGCGTTCTTCGTCATCAAGCGCGGCTTTGATTACTTCGTCCTCAATGTTTGTAAAAGATGAAACCAAAGCGACTTCTTTGTCGCTTGGATTGACAAGATTTATCCAACAACTTTTTGAATTGAACGACTCGGCAGTATATTCGCCCTCGTCAATTGATTGCATAATATCGTTTTCATCGCTTTTGTATATCTCTATCATTTCCACTACCTCCGCTAGCACTGTCTATTGTATACTAAAAAAGGTATTTTGGCAAGTTTTATCAGCAATATTTTTCTAGACTTTCAAGAGCAGAATTGTAAGATAGTTTTTCGTCATTCGAAAACACATAATTTTGCTCGAATTTTTTGACCGCGTCAAAGACCATTTTTGCAATCGTAACATTTGGTTTTGCCGCCAAAAAACTTTGAACACTGTCGCTCAATTTGGCGAAAGTTCCACTCTCAACAACGTCAAGCGGAATGTTGAGCTTGGACATATCAACAATGTTTTTGTGAGCTTCGCTGCCAAACTTAATTTTTTCGGCAAGCAAATTTTCCACTTTCACGCCAAAATATTCGTCCACAATCGACATAGCGCACTCAATCAAAATGTTGATAAAATAGAACGCTGTCAAGCCGAGCGCTTGCGCAAAAACAAGGCTGACAAAAATTACTCCGCCAACGCCGAGACAGGTCAAAAGCGACATTGCCAACGCCAAATAAACGCCCGCGCAAATTGCGAAAAACTTTGACTTGCGGCGCTTGCGATACAACTCATTTACAATCATCGAATTGACAAGACTGCCCTTGTAGTTTTTGTCTTCTTGCAAAAACAAGTTCATTTCTTTGCGAATTTTCTTGTTGAATTTGGCTGCGAATTTGCGCGCGAATTGTCGCTTGTTGAATGACGTTATTTCGCCGCTTTTCTTGCAAAGCGCCTTGAGCGAAAAATATCGCTTGCCGTTTCTATAACGGAACGCGTTGACGACAAGCTGAGCCAGCCCGCCAGCAAACAAAACTCCGACAAAAATGGCGAAAAACCAAATTGGCGAAAGCGACTCAAAAAAATCAGCGACAAACGCTATTGCTGCATAAAAATAAATAAACATATTACACCTCACTAAAAATATGTATTTTGGTGTAACCGCCACTTGTAATTACGCGTTTTTGTTCGTCGCTTTTTTATCGAATTTTGCCTTTCTCTTTTTGCAAATTGCGTTTCGTCAATAGAGTTTTGTCAATTGCATTGTTTCTTTTTTTTGCAAATTGCGTTTTTTCTATCGCGTTTGGTCTATCGCGTTTTCAATCACATTTCTATTGTCCAATCTTTGCCAATAACATAGACTATTTTTCTATCAATTGTGATGTTCATACACTTTTCTATCGCAAAAGCGTAGAGTTGCAACTGCTTTGAATATTTTTGCTTGATATATTCTTTGCTTTTGGACGAAAATTTGAAGTCGACCAAGGTATTTTTTTCGCCGAGAATTATCAAATCGACCTTGCCTTGCAACAAAATTTTGTCTTGCACTTGGCTGCCTTGAATGATATCCTTTGCAGGCGCGTAAAGCATAAATTCTTTTTCTCTGAGATGATTGTTTTCTCTCGCGAGCGTCAAAATTCCACTTTGCAAACATTGCAAGATAATTTGTGGCTTGACCTTGTCAAATTGTGACTGCATAAGGTCGCCATTTGTCACAAAATTCCGCATTTCTTCGGTTATTTCTCCCACTGTCAAACAGTCGAACGGAATGAGTTCCAACACTCTGTGATAAGCCGTGCCGTCGTCTGAGCTTGTCGCGACAAAGCCATTTTCTTCTGCGGTTGTGTTTTTCAACGCGGTTTTCAAGTTGTTTTCGCACGATATTACAACGCTTTTTTCTTGATTGTTTTCGTCCAATATCAAGGTATCTATTTCTTGATTGTTTTCGCACAATATCAAAGTGTCTTTTTCTTGATTGTTTTCTTCTTTTTCGACATTTATGCCGTCAACTTGCGCCATATCATTCAATTCTGTAACGGTATGTTTGACCGCGAGCGAAACGCTGTCGGCAAACTCATATTTCCTGTCAAAATAATCGACAAATTTATCTTTGTAATTGTTGTCAGGTTGCGCAAATTTATACACTGGTTTGTTTTGTTTTTCTTCTTTTCCTTCCAACTCTTGCGGGTAAATCATATATTTCGCCGCAAACGACGCGTCAATCGAGCGAACATAATTTATCCAATCGAAAACGCATCTCGCTTTTTGGAGCGCGACAACTTTTTTGAATTCGCAATCTTTTTCTGGCTTTATTGTCGCGGTGATAAACAAAAAGTTTTTCGCTCGCGTCAGCGCGACATAGAGCAATCTCATTTTTTCTTCCAACAACTGTCTGAGCTTTTTCGCCTTGATAAAGGTTGTCGAAAGATTGTCCTCATAAGCGTTGTTTTCTTCGTCAATCGCGACAATCGCAATGCCACTATCTTTGTCAAGAACGAACTTGCCTTGCGCGTCGCTTTTGAGAAATTCGCCGCCAGCGCCAACAAAAAATACAATCGGATATTCCAAACCTTTGCTTTTGTGGACGGTGTTTGTTTGCACGCAATTTGCCTTTGAGCTCGATATGTTCGCCACCTTTTGCAACGCTTCGCTTTCGCTTGCAAAGCTGAGAAATTCTTGCGCGCTTGCGGCATATTTTTTGTCGGCAAGACCGCTCAAAAAAGCGTATACTTGTTGGAGTTCTTGCTCGCAACCATTCGACTGCAGAAACAATTTGTAATCAATGTCATTGAGCATTTTGCGGAAAAGCTCGTCGACGCTCATCGTCCCAGCCAACAAGCGATAATAATCTATTCTTTTGTAGAATTCTCTGAGCTTGTCGGACAATATGCCCTCGCCCGCTCGCTCAAGTTCGACCGCCTCGAAAAAGAACTTTTTGTCAGTGTGCGCGTCTCTTATTGACGCAAGCTCATCGAGAGAAAACCCACCAAACACGCTCGACATAACATTTACAAGCGGAGTGTCTTGCATATGATTGTCAACAATTTTGCAAAAATCAATGAGCAAGCCGACCGTGTGGTTGACCTTGTCGCCAACGATATTGCCACTGTCGACAGGTATGCCCACGTCTTGCAAAACTCGCACAATTCTTTGAACGGTGTCACTTCTTGTCTGACAAAGAATACAAATATCTTGATATTCCGCCTTGCGTGTATAAGCGTTTCCGTCGCTGTCGAGACAACAAATATCGGTCACTCCCACCATTTGCGCAATTTTTTCCGCGACAAAAAGCCCTTCCGCCTCGACAACTTCTTCGCCGTCGCGCGCGTCGTCTTTGACAGAATAAATATCGCCAGCCTGCATTCTTTCTTTTTCTTCGCTGTTGCTCTCTTTGTTAAAAACTGCGACCTGTACTGAGTTTTCCGCCGTCGCGTGATAATTTTCACTGCCAAAACCAAGGCGAGCGGTGTCGGCGTAATCGACTCCGCCAAAGTCTTTTGTCATCACTTTGTCGAACACTGCGTTGACAAAGTCCAACACTTCTTTGCTGCTGCGGAAGTTTTTGTTGAGCGACTTTGCCTTGCCGAGTTTCTGGTCGCTTTCGAAGCCAGCGAGCTTGGTGAGAAAAATCGTCGGGTCGGTAAGACGGAATTGATAAATTGACTGCTTTGTGTCGCCAACCATAAACAAATTGTTGCCGTTGGACACGCTCGACAAAATGAACTCTTGCACTGCGTTGATATCTTGATATTCGTCCACGCAAACAAAGTCATATTTGTCCGCAATCTCGGCTCTTATCTCGCTGTTTTGCAAAAGTTTTACCGTGTAAAATTCCAAATCATTGAAGTCAAGCTTGTTTTCTTGACTTTTATACTCGTCGAATTGCGCGATTATTTTGCGTGTAATCTCGCACAATTTTGCGATAAATATCCTTTGTTGGCTCATAATTTGTTGATGTTCCACATATGAGAGCGAACACAATTCTTGAATATCCTTGACAAACTCTTTGACTTCCTTGTTGAAATCTTTGAATCTTTCGTGCGTAGCGACGGCGTTTGGTTGTTCTTTTTCCGCCTTGCTCAGCGCGCAAATATTGCCAATCGCTTGTTGACTTACGCTTGATATTAGCTTTTCGAAGGTGTCCGAGCTCGCAATTTGTTGCAACCGCTCTTGAAGCGTCACCGCTTGCGCCTTGTCTTTTTCCATATAATATACCGAAAAATTATAGAAAAAGTCCTTCAATTGTCCCAAATAAAAGTTCGCGTTGGCGCGCAAATCTGTCATATAATTTTTGACAATTTGCATGCCGTCGATGTCGTCTTGCGAAGAAAAATACGCCGTTTCGTCAAGGAATTTGTCTCTGTCAAGTTGCGACATTACAAAAGAATAAAGCCTGCTTGCGACCTTGACAAGCTCCTTGCGACCGCCAAAAAGATTGCTCAAACCGAACGCGACATCGTCGAGAGACTGCTCATATTCGTCAAGAACGACGTCTATTGACTTGGCAAACATCAGCTTGCCGCTGTCGTCTTCCAATATAGAAAAAGTCGGGTCAACGTCAATGTCTTGGAAGTAATTTTTAATCAAATTGGAGCAAAATGAGTGCATTGTCGATATGTCGCACAGCGGAAGCATTTCCAACTGTTGGCGAAAATAATCGCAATCTTTGCCCTTTTGAATTTCTTTTTTGAGCGCTTTGGCTATCTTTGAGCGCAACTCGTCCGCTGTCGCGGAAGTGAAAGTCACAATCATTATTCGATTGATTGGATATCTTTTGCCTTGCTCGTTGTCACCTCGCACAAGTCGAATGACGCGCTCAACCATAACAGCGGTTTTTCCACTGCCAGCCGATGCTGACACCAAAGCGTTGGACAAAGTGTCCTTTTCTATAATATTCTTTTGTTCTTCACTCCAGTTTGGCATCTTTCGCCTCCATAATTTCTTGAGAACTTTCCACGCAATCTTTCGTCTTGCGTTTGTTGGAATTGTCGCTCTTCACGCTGTCTTTCGTCTTGACCGCATTGTCAAATTCTTCGCTGTCAGCGTCGACTTTTTCTCCCACAATCGCAATCATTTCGTCCTGCTTGTATGTCGTCTTGCGCCTTACTTTTTCTTGGCGATTGTCAATCTGACAAAGTTCTTGATACTTGCAATAAGCGCATATTTTCGCGTCCTTATCTTTCGTCAACGGCGACGGAGCTATCCAGCCATCGTCAATGTCGTCAACCGCGCGCGCAATCATTTTGCGAACATAATCGCCCGTTTGCTTGAGCTCATCCGTCGTCAAAATATCGCCTTTCATTACAACGCCATTTTTTTTGTCGCATTTCTTTGCAATCGGGAAAAGTTTGCTCTTACAATCGACGTCGTCATAGAACCCCGCGTCAAAAGCGCCAAAATTGTCCCCGTCATTCGCGACGTAACCGATATAAGAATATTTTTTGTCACTGTCTTCTTTTTTGTTAAATTTCTGAGATATCAACATATAGAAAACCCCCGCTGGCGTCAATTTTTCGTTTTCCAACAGCGCGTCGAGATAGATAAACATTTGGCATCTTTCGCCATACAAAATCGCCGACGGAGAAAAATCAATCGCCGACTTTGACTTGTAATCGACAATGATAAATTTGTCATTCGCCTTGTCAATTCGGTCAATAATTCCGTGCACGACAATTTTGTGGTCGCGCGCTTGAATCTTGACCGCGTCATAGCCATCGCCAAAGCCAAAACTTGCTTCCAACTTGTATGGTCGAAAAGTTGACGGTTGCATTTTGTTGACATACTCAATGATAAAATCTGTCGCGCGCTTCAAAATAGAACGCTCCATACTCTTGCCGTTTGGCTTTGCAAGCAAGGTTTGCATTTTCGCTTCGCCTTGGCAATATTCGTCGAAAATCGTTTTTATCCGTTCCCTTATCTCTCTGTCGCTGATATTGCAACAATCACTTTCGCTGAAATATTTTTCCGCAATCGCGTGCAAAACCGTGCCCAAATCGCTCATCTCAAGTTGGGCGTTGTCGCGTTCTTTCACTCTCAAAACATAGTCCATAAAGTGACAAAACGGACAGCCAAAAAACTTTTCGAGTTGGCTCGGGCTGGTGGCGTTGTTTTTCCAAGTCGCCTTGTGTTTGCTATACAATTGGTCGTCCAAATATCTTTCGCCCAAGAAAAGTTTGTCGATATTTTCCTTGCCTTTTTGTTTGGCTGCAAAATAATACAAGCAGTCCAACACCTTGTAAGTGTTGTCCGTTGGCAAAATTTCTCGGTTGTCCAACTTGTCTTTCAAAGCAAAAAGCTCGTCAACCGCCGCCTTTTCGACAGCGCAAAATTGCGTGTAATTGTCAACGTTGTCCACAATCTCATTCGCCGACGGCATTTGTTCAATCTCCGCCCCGCAAATTTCTCTCAAATATTCAATCGTAGAACTGATATGCAATTCTTCGCCCAACAAATTCATCTTGGAAAAGCTGACTTGCAAATGCTCTTTCGGCTTGAGCAAAAGCATAAGAACGCCCAGCCTTTCTCGCTTGTTGCGCGCGTAAACATTCGGCTGAACGTTGACTCCGTTCTCCGCCCAAAACGAACTTTCTCGCTCAGTGACAATTCCGCTGTCACCGCTTTCCGTCGGAAAAACGCCATTGCTCGCGCCAACAACAAACATATATTTTATGTTTTCATAGCGACTTTCTTGCCCTTCCCCGACAAAAACCGTGTCAATGTTGAGCGGAATATTGCTGATTTCCACATCGACAAGGGCGCTTGTAAAAATGTCACAAAAGTTTTTGAGAGTGGTCTTGCTTCCGCCAAGAATTCCGCTCGCTTCGTCAATCAAATTTGTCAACGCCGACAAGCTTTGTTTTGTGAGCGCCGCCTGCAT
The DNA here is from genome assembly GCA_036659935.1 of Clostridia bacterium. Lineage (GTDB taxonomy): Bacteria > Bacillota > Clostridia > Christensenellales > UBA3700 > JAVXBP01. The sequence goes on along the minus strand of JAVXBP010000026.1, from coordinate 11,184 downwards.
AAACATTGCGTTTTCGTCTTGCTTTTTGGCAAGATTGTCTATCTTTTTTTCTATATCGAGTTTGGAAAAAAACTTTTTTATCGCGTTGATAATGCTATCCACGTCGCCAAACTTGTCATTGAGCGGACTCACCGCTTGAACAAGGCTCTTTCTCACTTCTTCCGCGCGCGCGCAATCTTCTTTTTCGCCAAGTTGGAAAGGCGAGAAAAACCTGCCATATTCAATGCCAAAGCGCAAGCAATAATTCTCGAAAAAGCATATCTCGTCAAAGTCCAATTCGAGCAAACTATTCTTGCCAAATTCCATAAGATTGACAAGCGAAAAGCCATTTGTAACAAGTCTTATCCCCGACAACAAAAGTTTGCAAACGCTTTGTTTGGCAAGCGGTTGTTTTTTGTCGAAAAAATATGGAATGTCAAAGTCGGAAAATGTCTTTTCTATCAACTCAGAATATTGCGCCAAGTCACAGCATACGACCGCGATATCCTTATATCTCAGCTTGTCAACTTTGACCAGCCGCGCAATTTTTCTCGCGACGCCACTCACTTCTTCGCTCACGCTGTTTGCGCGCGCAAGACTGACTTGACCGCCACGCGACGGTTTCGTTTCGCCATAGCCAAAAAGCTCGTTTGCAATCGCTGAGAAGTCCTTGCCGAGTGGCATATCGCAACGCGATGTCTTGACAGTCAAGCCATTTTGTCGGGCGAGCCTTTCGACAGCGCCAACCAATTCTTTTGGGTAAACGTCGGCGTTTGCGCCCTTGCCGTCGACGACGCAAATTGTCGTGGAAAGACAGTTGAGCATAAGCTGTTCGACAATGTCGCTTTCGACCTTTGTCAATGACAAAAAGTCGCTTATATAGACGTTGGAATGCGCGATATCACTGTCTTTGATATAGTCGGCAAGCGCGCGCAATTTGCTTGTTCCGTCATTATATTTTTTTTGCAAAGCGTTGATATATTCATAATAAATGGTGATAATATCGCTTGTTTTGTTCGCAATTTTCGTCGGCAAATTCGGCAAAATATTTTTGAGCGCGTCGGTTGACACTCCGCTGTTGCGAATGGAAGATATAACCGCGTACATTTCGCTGGCAAAGCCAATGCGGTTGCTTACGCTGCGATAACAAACGAGCTTGTCGCTGATATCGTCAACAACTTTTCTGAGCAACATAACTTCCGTTTGCTTGTTGAGCATTTTTTTCGTTTTTTCTTGCAAAATTTTGTCGGCAAGTCGCGAAAAACTTACGACTTCTATGTCAAAACTGCCATAAAGCTCAAGAAATTCTAACGCCGCCTTTTCGTAAGAGAGCGTAAAACGGTCAGGCACAATCAAAATGTGCTTCGAATGCCCCGCAAAATTCGCTTTTAGTTTGCTCAAAATTGGAAAACTTTCCAACGTATTTGTCAACAACAACTCTATCATACAAATATCTTATCAACAATTTAAATAAATAGCAATATATTGGGCGATTTTAATTGAATTATTTTTTATTTATGATATAATAATCTTATGAAAAAAACTTTAATAATTTTAATTGTAGTTGTAGTAGCGCTTTTGGGAGTTTCTTTGAGCGCGTGTGGCGGAAACGCGCCACTTCAAAGCACGTTGCAAGAGTATACTCCTTGGGTGAGAAATGTTGGCGGCGCGCTTATCACGGAGACGAGCGTTTTTGATGTCACCGCAAATGTTGGCTCGAAACAAGAAAAAGGCGTTTATACCGTCGTTGTGCAGAGATACCAAGGAACTACCGCGACCGTCGTCGACAAAACCGTAGAAAATTTCAACGGTTATTCTGCGACCAGCCGTCTCAAAATGGACAACGGAGATTATCAAAACACCGACGTTCTTTTCACGACCAATCTCCAAGTGGAATATTCCGTTTTCGAGTCAAAGACAGGCGACAATTATTCAAAGCGCGTGTCCAATTATGACAAGAAAAAATGTCTCTACACTCTTTGCGCGGATGAGGCAAACCCACAAAATGTCACGAACGGAACAATCAAATACAGCGAATATAAAAAGTCGCCATATTATGACAACGCGATGATATATCTTGTCGCAAGATGTTTCCCGACGACCAGCGCAACTTACAGCTACCAAATTCCAAATTACGAAAATGACAAGCTCAACAAGGTTGTTATGTCGGCAGAAAGCGTAAAGCAACAAGTTGACTTTGCAAACGGACAAAAAACAAGTTGCAGAGTGATTAATATCGCTTACAACCGCACCTTCCCGGGCGCGGGCGCTCCGCTCAAATGCTACATTTCAGAATATGAGATGAACGGAGAAAACGTCATCACTCCACCAAAAGAAGAAGAAAAGCCTGCTCCTGCAGCGGCTGCGCTTGCAGAAAGCAAACAAATAAATTCTTATCAAGCTATCGCAAAAATTGTAGAAGGCAACGTGACCTATCTTTTGAAAAGCATAACTTCGATTTTGAACGAAAAGTAAGTCAACTTTGCCAAGCATATTCGAACGGCAAATGCGACAAAAATGATTAATCAAAACACTGCAAACAAATGATAAAATAGAAAAATTTTGTTAGTATACTGCATTGCAAAATTATCACCACAATATCAACGGAAGCGAAACACTTTGCTTCCGTTTTTTAATTCCAATTATATTTTACGCCCAACTCGCCCCTGCATAAAACTTTGTCGCTTGTCATATTATATTTTGATATAAGCGAGGGAAAATGGCGAAAATAATTTTTGATATCGGCGACGATTTTTTGTCCGTCAACGGCGAATTATATTTGGGCGGTTTTTTTGTCACCGACCGCAGTCAAATTCTTGCCATAAACTATATGCCAGCCGACGGCGGTTATATCCCTCTGCTCACGCGCCTTGTCGTCGCCGACAACAAAGTTTTGACTTCGCCCAATCTTGTGATTACAAATTGTCAAGGCGGAATTTTTGTTGTAAATTTTACCGTGCAAAGCTATCTCGCTTTTTTGCCACCGACGCCATATTTCCAAACGGCAATTCAATCGCAAAACACTCAACATTTCATTTCCGCTTTCAAACAAGGCAGTTGGAAGTGCTCAATCGAAACGCAATCTGAGATTGTCACTTTCAACACTTTTGGCAAACTTGACGCGATAGACTGCAAGTCGAGCAACTTGCGGAATGGTCAACTGCTCACCTTGCAAGGCGAATTTTCTGACAAGTCAAAATTCCTTAAAATTCTTTTCTATAACGACGATTATCATGACTTGTTGCAGCTGAAGTGCCAAAACGTCCAATTCGACAAGGACGGCGTAACGGGCGTCGATTTTGTCAACGATATCCCCAATCGCGTAATTACGCGCAAACTTTCTTTTGTCGGCGGAGAATATGTCGAACAAAAACGCTCGTTTGAATATCGTCGCGAAGGCAAAATTGTCGACCAAGTTTTGCCAATCGCTTTTGCGGAAGGAGTTTTTTGCAGTGACTTTGATTTTTGTCGCAATTTGCTTTCTTATGGAGAAAAAAACCTTGATTATCTTGCGATTTTAGGCGATTTTGACGAGATTTTTCTGCCTGACTTTTTCGAGTTGCCACCCTTTCGATTGGGGCTTGCCTACTATTGCGCAAGTGGCAAAAATATAAAATATTTTGATTTTGGCGTGGAAAAAGGCAAAATTCGTTCAATAACGCCCTGCAAAAATGTGTAAGTTTTTGATTTTTACTGACTTTTGAAGATATATTTTTTATCAAAATTTTAACATTTTCTATTATTTATGCAACATTTCAATGCGATATTTTTCGCCTGAATTTGAGCATTTTCTATTATTTATGCAACATTTCAATGCGATATTTTTCGCCTTTATGCAAGCTTTTCAATTCTTTGTTGCTTTATTTCAAATGATATTTTCTTATCAAAATTCGAGACTTTTCTATTCTTTTATACAAGATTTTAACAAAATGCAAATTTTTAATTATATATTTACTATAATGTGTTAGAATATAAGAAAACGTTTTGGAGATTTTTATGTTAATCGGACAAATTTCAACATTTTATATGGTAGTTTCTATTATTGCTGGCTTATTTTTGCCGGTTATGATATGGATGTTCTATACTTCTTTCCACGTAAACGCGGTTTTCCGCAAATACAACCAGCGCCAAGCCGAAAGTTGCTTTACCGCAAGGCACGCGGTCGAAAAAGTCTTGCAAGAAAAAGGTATGTTCGATATCAATATCGAGACTTGCCAAGGCAATCTTACCGACCACTTCGACCCGACCAACAATACAATTTATCTTTCGCAAAGCACTGCCGACAGCTCGTCTGTGGCTGCTCTTGGCGTCGCTATGCACGAATTGGGGCACGCAATGCAATACGCCGACAACTATGCTCCAGTCAAGATTCGCACCGCCCTTGTGCCTGCTGTCAACTTCACTTCCAAGTTGTCATTTCCGTTGATACTCTTGTCAATGTTTTTCGAGATTTTCGCCTACGGCTCGTCTGTAATGAAAGTTTCCAACTTCTTTTTGATACTCGCGCTCGTGTGCTATGGAACTTATTGCATCTTTACGCTTATCACTTTGCCGACGGAATTCAACGCGAGCAAGCGCGCAAAACAAACTTTGCTCGACTGCAACATTTGCAACCAAGACGAGATCAAAGACGTTTCCAAGGTCTTGAGCGCGGCGGCGTCAACCTATGTCGCATCGTTCGCAGTCAGCCTTATACAAGTCGCAAGATTGCTTATGATATTGCTCAGCCGTCGCAATGACAACAATTAATTGTTTCAAATTTGAATTACCACAAGACAAGCAAAAACGACCCTTCAAAAGGTCGTTTTTTTACTAACAATGCTCACAAGAATTTATATACCTTTTACAACTACTTTGACAACGCAACTCACGTTTGGATAAAGTTTGATTTCGATATCATAAGCGCCAGCCAACTTGATATTCTCTTTGCAAACGATTTGTTTTTTGTCGATATCATAGCCCATTTTTGTAAAAGATTCGGCGATTTCTTTTGAAGTAACCGCTCCAAAAAGCTTTCCGCTTTCGCCACATTTGATTGCGACTTCAATTTTTTTGCCGTTCAGTTGACTTGCAGTAGCTTGCGCGTCTGACAATTCTTGTTGTTTGCGTTTTTCTTCCGCAGCAATTCTCTGATTTGTCTCATTGACAACAGAAGCGGTCGCCTCTCTGCCGAGACCTTTTTTTATCAAAAAATTCCTTCCATAACCGTCGTTGACGTCGATAATTTCACCTTTTTTGCCTTGTGTCTTAACATCTTGTAATAATAAAACTTTCATTTGCCACCTCACATTTTTTTGGAATATTTTCTCTTAATTCCATATTACCACACATCATTGCAAATGGCAAGTTGGAATATATCAATATTGGCAAAGATTTTTGCAAAAGTTGGAATGGCTCGAGAGTTTGTCGCGTTTTTTGTAATGTTTTTCGCGTTGGCAAATATTTTTCCACAAATTCAAAGGCTCGAAAGTTTGTCGCGTTTGTGCAAATAATTCTTTCCCTGTATAAAATTCCCCTCTTTGCAAACGCTATTGTCAGAACGTTATGGAGGTGGAAAAATGAAAGGTTTAAAATGCGAAACACACAACTGCGAACACAATTTTTGTGAACACTGCAACGCTGGAATAATAAATATCGGCAAGAGCGGCGATTGTTGCACAAAACAAAAACGAGAATATGGCTCGCTTGAACAAAAAAAATGCGACTTTGAGATGGCGGCTGACTTCGATTATGACAAAAATATGGAAGTTATGATTCAATGCGACTCAACAAAATGTCAATTCAATCACAACAATTTTTGTTCGAGCCAAACGGTAAATATCGGCGACGGAATGTTCAAAACAAAGTGCTTTTCCAAAATTGTTGCAAAAAATAACTGATAAACTTTGTCAAAGTCTGCGATTTCTATCGCAAAAATAGTTCGAATTGTTGCAAAAGACAACCGATTGCGTTTCGGTTGCCTTTTTGATTAAAGCTGGTAGTTAAAAACTACTTGTTTGCAAGATACTTATTGCAAGATACTTGTTGCAAGATACTTGTTGCAAGATACTTGTTGCAAGATACTTATTTCACGCTACTTGTTCAACAAGCGACTTGCGTTGACAAATTTTTTGTTTATCGAACAAATTTTATTTGTCGCCTTCCAACATTTTGGACATAGGGTTGATATTTTCACGATTTTTCGACAGTTCAAAGTGCAAATGTGTTCCGTCCGCAATCTCTGCAAGCGCCGTGTCTGACACTTCGCCAATTTTCGCGCCTTGTTTCAAGACTTGTCCCTTTGTCACTTTGACGTTTTTGAGCAACTTGTAAGTCGTCGTATAGCCGTCATTGTGGTCAATGGTAACAATTTGCCCTTCTTGCAAGTCGTCTGCGGTAACATTTCTGACAACGCCGTCAAAAACGCACAACACTGCCGCCCCGCCAATCGCCTTAAAGTCCACGCCTTCGTGTGTTTGCCAACGATCTTGAGTGACATTCTTGACGAATTCTGTGTTTGTAAAGCCCTTCAAAACTTCCGCGTTAGCGACTGGTTTTATCATCAAAAACTCGCTGTCGACAGGTTTTTTGTCGGGGTCATCTGGATTGACCACTGGCTTGTCTGGGTCTTCCGGCTTGTTTATTACAGGTGGCAAGTCGGTGTTGTCTTTCGAGTTGACGACCGCCGCGACTGTAATCATTGTTGCGATTGCCACAATGCAAGCTATCATCAGAATGACATAGACGTTTTTCTTAAAAAATAACGCTACTTTTCCGCCTTTTGCATCGTGGTTTTTGTTTTGGTTTGAATTGTTGTTCATATTTACCTCCAATTTTAATAACTGCCCAATATCATAGGACTTCCAAAAATTATTCCGTCCTTTGTTACGGCTATTTGAAAATTTATTTGCGCGCCGTCAGAGACAATTGCCTTGCCAAGTCGATTGCTATATCCGCAATAAACAACTGAGTTTTCAAGCTTTTCAGTTGACCGAACCTTTCCGCCAATGGCGTCGACAAGTTGCTCCAGCGTGACCTTTCCACTTTCATATTTCACCGCTACGCCCAAAGTATCGGCGACCTTTGGGAGTTTTATACCTTGCGAATGACATTTTTTTCTATATATCGTCATATTTGTTGTTTTGCAAGACGAAAAGCCACTTATTTCACTATCATTTTCGCCCGCGACATAGAGTTCGCACCACTGCGCGTTTTGTGGCAAAAGCGTTTCCAAACTTGTGATTTGACTATGTACGAACACTGCGATTATTATCGCGACAACTATCATGGCTATGCGTTTCATATCTCACCTCGCAAAAGATTGTTGCCACAAAGCTGATTTCTATACCATTTTTGCAAAAAAAAGACACCGCAAGTGTTGCCTTGCGATGTTTAAGAATTTCAATATTGAGTTTTTAAGCGCTTTCTTCTTGATTTTTCGCGATTTTTTCCGCAAACACATTCAGCGCGCCCTTTGCCGACATAAGCCCAAGAATACTCGACGCGTCACAAAGCGCCACTCCATTTGCGCAAATTTTCAACAGCGAACCAACGCTTTCATAAGTGGAAAGCCAATAGCCCGCGTCGGCGAACATTCTTCTAAAATATTTCAGTCCAAGCGTAATTTCCCCAAGCACTTTTGCAAAAATGTTTTCGATATCGTCGCAAAACTCTCTCAAAACAAAAAGATTTTTTGATTGACAAAGATTTGTGGACAAATTCAAAACATAGTCGAGATTTTCTCGATTGCAAAGTTTGGATATCTCATAGCTTGACAAAACTCTGTCATCGGGCAAGTTTATCACTCCCCTGCCGTCCTTCAAAAAACTTGCGCAAAGCTTGCAAACAATGGTCGCAAATATCAATTTGTTGATGCCGTATGGCGCGTTTTGCATATTATATTCTTCGAGCAAGCCCGCCAAAATGAAAGTTGTCGCGATTTTGTCTTCTTTTTCCAACTGCTCCACCACGCCCAACTCGACAATCGAATGGAAAATTGTTTCTATATTCGGCTTTGTCTGATAGCGCGCAAAAAAGTCGCGCAAAATTTCTTCTTGCATTTCAACAAGTTTCGGACAAAACAAATTTTGATTTTCTATGTGATAAAGTTTTTTCTCCGCGATATCCAACAAGCTCGCCAACAACTCGCCATAACCTGACGCGCAAAGTTGATTGCTTGCGGTGGAAAAAATTTCGCTGTCGCACACAAGTCCAAGCGGCGCTTTGGCGACAAATTTGCGTGGAATTCCTTCTTGCCAAAAGATAGAAAACTCGGACAAATAACTTTTTGTTGTGGGCGCGGTTGGCGCGTACACGCATTCGCAACCACGAATATGACAAGCAAATTTCAACATTTCACAGAGCGACCCACCGCCGACTCCGACAAAAAGTCTTATACTTTCTTTTGCGTTGACAATATCTTGAGCGTTTTCTTGAGTGGGCGGCGTGTTGGCGCAAAAGCAAATTTCTTCCGTCATATAGCCGCTTTCTTGCAACAATTTGCAAACGCGCTTGCCAAAAATTTCCGTGTCTTCGCAATAACACACCCCGACAACTCCGTCGCTGAGAATTCTCTTGCAAATATCCACAAGAAAACATATGGCTTTTTCGCCAAATTTGATATATTTTGTATATCCACTATGCGTTTTTCCACAGGCGCAATTTATTTCCACTCGCCCAAAATTTTCTAATTCCATACAATAGCCCTCACAAAAAATAGGATAACATATTTATAATATATTATCCTAGCTGTTTTTGTTTGGTTTTGTCTATTTTTGGTTGATTTGAGAAAAAAATTAAAATTTCCTCTAATTCAATATTTTTTTCAACACCGCGCAAACACTGTTCATTTGCTCGTCAGTGCCAATTGTAATCAACAAATAATCTGCAATGCGTAGCGTTTTGAAAGTTTTGACAATAATTTTGTTTTCTCTGAGTTGGAAAGCAATCTCGCTCGCCAACTTCTTGGACGTTTTCGCCAATACAAAATTCGTGTTGGACGGCAAAACTTCGAACCCAAGCCCTATCAATTTGTCAGAAAAGTCCGACCGAGTTTTGAGAATTTTGTCGACGCATTGATTGAGATATTTGTCGTCCTGCAAGGCTTCGCCCGCGACAACTTGCGCGAGTGTGTCGTCTGGAAATGAACATAGCGACGTTTGGACATCTTTGAGCGCCGCAATCAAGTCTTGATTGCCGAGCGCAAAGCCACACCGCACGCCTGCCAAGCCATAAGCTTTTGTAAAAGACTTGAGAATAATCAAATTTGGACATTGCGCAAGAAAATTTATCACCGAGCAATTGGAAAATTCGCCATAACTCTCGTCAACAATAATAATTTTGTCGCTATTTTTCTCAATAATATTCATCATATCCAGTCGAGATATCATTTGCGACGTAGGAAAATTCGGGTTGCAAATAAGAATTCCGCGCGCGTCATCAATATTCAAATAGTCGTCAATCTTGTTTTTTCCGTCTCGCGCAAGCTCAATTTTCTTGTGGATAATTCCATAAGTGTGCATAAGCGAGCGATATTCGCCGTTGCACGCTTCCGACAGCGCAAGCGAGTCGTTTTGGTCGAAAAATGTTGCGAAACAAAGTCCGAGAGAGTTGTCGACACCGCTCGTGATAAGTACGTTTTCTTTGCCTAGTCCATATTTTTGCGCCACAATTTGAGCCAAGTTTTGCGCCGATGAGCAATATTCGCCAAGCGCGCTCGCGTCAAAAGTCTCCAAGCGTTTTTTCACTCTTGGGCTTGGTGGATAAGGCAACTCGTTGAGATTGAGTCTCAGCGCCCCTTCTATTGACGACGCTTGATTGAAAACTTGTTGAACAATTGACCTTTTGAGTTTGGATAAATATATCATATTTGCTCCTTTTGCCTATATTTTGGAGGCGAATATATCTACAAAGTTGTCAACTTCTTGCGATTGACTTTCTTTGAGAGTGGAAACAATTGTCAAAATTTCTTCTTGCACTGCAATGTTTTTTTGTTTGTCGAGAATGTCTTTGATAAGTTTGGCGCAAACTGGCGCCCAACTTCCGTTTTGAACAATCGCAAAATTTCTGTTTTGAATGCCTTTCTCACAAATTGCGTCAAGGAATTCTTTGACCTTTGGAAAAATATTCGCGTTGTAAGTTGGCGATGCCACAATGATATTTTTGCAACGGAAAGTCTCGCCCACAAGATAAGAAACATCAGTTTTCGACGCGTCAAACACGCGAATATCTTTGATATTTTTGTCCGCGAGCTTGCTCGCGATAAGATTTGCTGCGTTTTCTGTGTTGCCATAAATTGACGAATAAACAATCAACACTCCGTCGCTTTCGCTCTCGTATTTGCTCCATTTTGCATACTTTTCCAAGAAAAATTCTATCGCCGTCGTCAACACGCCGCCATGCAACGGACAAATGAATTGTATATCAACATTTGCAAGCTTTTTGAGCAACATTTGGACAGCCGCGCCATATTTTCCAACGATATTGGAATAATATCTGCGACATTCTGACAAATATTTGCCTTCTATATCATATGCTTCCGCGCAAATATTGCCATCAAGCGCCCCAAAACAACCGAACGCATCGGCAGAAAACAAGACTTTCGCCGTCTTGTCATAAGTCACCATAACTTCTGGCCAGTGCACCATCGGCGCCATAACGAACGTCAAAACGTGTTGTCCAAGAGATAGCTCGTCGTTTTCTTTGACAAGGACAATATTAGCTTTTGCTCCGACAAAAAAGTTGTCGAACATAATCTTTGTTTTCGCATTCATCACAAGCGAAACATTTGGAAAAATTGCTATGATGTCAGCAATCGTCGCGCTGTGGTCAGGTTCCATATGATTGACAACAAGAAAGTCAAGTTGTCGCCCGCCCAAAACATTGACAACATTTTGGACAAATTGCTTGCCAATTGACTGGTCAACGGCATCAATCAAAGCGGTTTTTTCGTCCACGATAACATACGCGTTGTAAGACATTCCGTCAGGAACGGGATACAAATTTTCGAACAAACTTATTCTTCTATCCGACCCGCCAACATAAAATATGTCTTTTGTTACATTCTTTTCTATATTCATTTTGCCCACCATTTCAGCGCCTTTCTATTTATATAATAACACTTTTCTCGCCTATCGTCAATATCTTTCCCCTTATTTTGACTTATATAACTTTTTGACAGAAAAAGCGACTTCCCAAGATAATTTTGCGAAAAAAGTTTCAAAAAAG
>JAVXBP010000025.1:0-19347 GCA_036659935.1 Clostridia bacterium | reverse complement strand
AAGCAAAGAAAGCAAAGAAAGCAAAGAAAGCAAGATAAAAAAGAAAGCAAGATAAAAAAGAAAGTTAAATAACATACAAGTAAAAGTAATCGAAAGCAAAAGCAAGTGATAGAATTCGAAAACAAAAGAAAGCAAAAGAAAATTAATCAAAAAACAAAGATACAAGAAAACTCACCGTTACAAGCGGTGAGTTTTTGTTTTGCAGTCGTTCAATCAACTGTCGCAATCATTGTCGGACAGCGCGAAAATTACACTTTGGTAAAGCGCGCCACTGTCTCGCCGTCGGCGTTGATAACGGGCTCGTCCCACATTGTGGCAGGTCGCGCCCACACGCCACCGTCGCCATAAAGCGCGCGATAAATTACGAGTTTTTCTCTCGTCTCGCTGTGCGTCGCAAAGCCAATTACTTCATAGAAGTTGCCTTTGTAATGTTGATATTTGCCGAGTTTTATTTCCATTTTCATAATCAATATAAGTTCCTTTCTTTATTTTGCAAGCTTGCGGTCACAAATTTCCAAACACAAAAAGTTGTGGAAAAACACTGTGACATTGCCACTTACAAATTCTTGGTTGGAGAAGTCAGCCTTTGTAAAGTCAGCCAAAACTCTCAGTTTGCCAAAGTTTGTCAGGTCGATTGACGCGTCGAAAGCGGTAGGGTTTATGCAATAGATAAACGCCCCAACGCGATAGGCGAGAGAGCCAAATTCGCCGTTTATTGTCAGCCACTGGAAGTGTTTTGATGCAGTGTTGAGATTGTCAAACACTGGGTTGTGCTTGCGAATGTCAATCAAGCCCTTGTAGAACAATACAAGGTCGTCGTTTTCTTCGCGCAAGCTCCAATCGAGTTTGTTGATTGTGTCGGACGACTTGTAGCTGTTTTTGTCCATCAATTTTGTGCGACGGAATTCTTCTCCGCCCAACATAAATGGCATTCCGAGCGCGCTCATCAATATGAATGCGCCAATTTTTGTCGCAATCAAACTGTCGAACTTGTTGAGCCCAGTCGCCGTGAGTTGGTCTTGCAAGCAATAGTCATCGTGCGCCGACATATATACAATTTGTTGGCTTGGCGATGACAGCAAGTTGAAATTTTTGTCACGGACAGCGCAAGCCCCCTCGATACCGCTTACGACAGCGTTGAGCGCGACAATATTGCCTTGCAAAAAGCCGCGGCGCGGAGAGTTGTCGCCACGCAAACCGTCACGGAAAGTGTTGTTAAAAATCCCCACGTTGTGTGGCAGTTGGTCAAGGTGCATAATATCGCTTGGCGTTATCCACGGCGCGACAGGCAGCGCCGACCACGGCTCGCCATAGGTGAGAATTTTTTTGCCAAGAAGCTTTTCTTCTTTGTTGAGAGTGTCGCGAATCTCTTGCAAAGTTGCGATATCGAAAATCGCCATCAAGTCAAATCGGAAGCCGTCTATATGGAATTCTTCAACAAAATATTTGAGAGAGTCCAAGACAATGCGCTTTGTCATTTCACGCTCAGAAGCGAGCTCGTTGCCACAGCCAGACGCGTTGTAGAAGTGTCCGTTTGGCAGTTTGCGATAGAAATAATCTTTTGCCCACACTTCCAGCGCCGATGAGCGCGAGCGGTAAGTGTGATTGTAGACGACGTCCATAATCACGCCAATGCCATTGTTGTGCAACGTTTGGACAAGGCGCTTGAACTCTCTTATGCGAGCATAGCCGTCATAAGGGTTGGACGAATAACTGCCCTCTATCGCAAAATAACACTCTGGGTCATAGCCCCAATTGCGCGCGTTTACGTCAGATTCGTCAACGGTGCAAAAGTCAGTGATAGGTTGCAATTGGACATAAGTTACGCCAAGTTCTTTGAGATAATCGACCAAGGCGGAATAGCCGTGCTTGGTTTTTGCGTTGGTGCGGAAAGCGCCATATTGCCCTTTGTTTTGAATGGTAAGGTTCTCGTCAATCGAGAAATCGCGGACGTGCATCTCCCAAATTATCGGCGAAAGTGGTGTAAAATTGTCATTTTTCCAGTTGACTGGGTCGGTCAAAGACAAGTCAATAATTTGACCGTGCTTGCCGTTTACTCCAACCGCCTTGACATAAGGGTCGACAACTTCTTTTCCGTCAACCAAAAATGTATAGAACTTGTTGAGATAAGACTTGTCGAGTTGAATTTGGAAATAGCCGTTTATCAATGGAAGCAGGGGGAGTTCTTGCTCGACTTCGCCGTTTTCTCCGTCAGGATAAAGGCGCAAAACAATAGACTTTGCCGTCGGCGACCACACAAGCGCAGTAATTTTGTCTTGGCAAAAGTTTACGCCAAGTTGTGGGCGCGGGCTTGTCGAGCGGTCATATTTGTCGCAAAGAAAAGCAATTTTCGCGGCAAGTTGTGGTGTCAAAATGTCGTCATTTAGACGATAACTCCAATTTTCCGTCGACAAAGTGCTCGGGAAATTGATGCGCCCTTCTTTGCCTTGATGAACAAAATCTTGCAACGGCGTGATAACTCTGTTCGCCTTGCTTGCAAAAAGCAACTCGATTGTCAGGTCGCACAACGCCTCGTTGTCCAACTCGCCAAAGGGCTTGAGCGTGGTGGTAAGATTGAAAGTAGCGCACTCGTTTTGGAGAACAGCGCACACAACGCCGCGCTCAATCGGCGACAATTCTGAGAAAAATTGCAGCAGAGTCGCGTTGTCGTGAGTGCCAGTGTAAGCCACTTCGTTTTCTTCGAAAACGCTCGGTTTGTGGGTGTTGCGTGGGTTGATATCGAAACAAAATTGCAGCACGCGCATACCAGGAAAGCCAGTTTGTTTGATAAGTTTTTTGACGCCGTTGTCGATTGTGCCAAGGTCTTCCGCGACGATATTCAAGTTTGTTTTGTCGGCGAAAAGGTCAAAGCCAACGCCGTTTTCCCACTTGCCAACGCGCGCGTTTGGCTTGCCGAATTTGATTGAATAATATCTATCCATAGCGCGGAAGTGGTCGATTCTTACGATATCAAAAAGCTTGAAAGCGCGCGCGATACGCTCGTTCCACCACGCAAAACCATTCGAGCGCATTTGCTCCCAGTCATAGATAGGGTTGCCCCACAGTTGCCCGTCCTTGCTGAAATAGTCAGGCGGAACGCCAGCCACGCAAGTAGGGACTTTCTTGTCGTCGAGCAAAAACATCTCGCTGTTTTTCCACACTTCCACGCTGTCATAAGCGACATAAATTGGCATATCGCCAAAAATCTCAATTTGCTTTGAGTGGGCATATTTGAGCAGCGCTTGCCATTGATTGGAAAACTCGAATTGAGTCCATTGCCAGAAGTCAATCTCGGTCGAATGAGCCAAAGCATAGGCGTCAATATCTTTTTTGTCAAATATAGAATGTTCTTTCCACTCGCTCCATTGAACATAATTGTTCTCTTCTTTGAGCGCCATAAAAATCGCAAAGTCGCGGAATTCGCCACTTTTTTTGAACTTTTCAAACTCAGGTTTTTGTGTATTAAATTGCAAAAAAGCTTTCTTGAGCAAGTCAATTCTTGTCTCAAAAAGCCACGCGTAATCAATTCTTGGGTTGACGGCAGGGTGTGCGCTCTCAAGCGTTTGTTGGTCAAGCAAGCCTTGCGCGGCAAGAATATCCAAATCGATAAAATAAGGGTTGAGCGCGTTTGCGCAAACCGATTGATAAGGAGAATCGCCAAAGCCAGTCGGCGTGAGCGGAAGAATTTGCCAAATAGACAGCTTGGACAAAGCCAAAAAGTCGACAAAATCAAAGGCGCTTTTGCCGAGCGAACCTATGCCATAAGGAGACTCCAACGCGGATATTGGGAGCAAAACTCCTGCTTTTTTCTGTGTCATACAATCCTTTTTCCCGTGAGCAAACTCTATTGTTAACCTCTGTCCACGGAAATTACTGCGTAATAAGTTGGGTTGAGAAGCTTTATTTCATTTTCTATATCACTTGTGATGATAGTTGTTTTTTCTTTTGTGCCAAACGGAATGACAATGTCAAAAATCAAATTTGTGTGCGTTTGACCTATCACCGCCCTAAAGTCGTGCATTGTTACGCCATAATTAAGTTCGTCAATAATTTTCTGGACTTCTTCGCGCAAGGCGTTTGTCGTGGGGTCGTCGGTGACGATTGGGTCCATGTGGATAACAATCTCGATATGCTCGTCCTCTTTGATATGCCTTTCGATGTTGTCAATCAAGTCGTGGCAAGCGACAAAATCGTCGCGACTGTCCACTTCGACGTGAGCGGAAACAAAATATTTGTTTGGACCATAATTGTGCGCGATGATGTCATGCACGCCAAGAACTCCGTCATATGCGCAAATTTTTGCGCGCAACTTGTTGATAAGTTCGCCCGACGCGCTTTCGCCAAGCAGTGGGCTGAGTGTCTCTTTGATAAGTCCAATGCCTGCGATAAGAATGATAATCGACACGACCACGCCAAAATAGCCGTCCACACAAACGCCCGTCGTCATATTTATGATTGCGCCAATGAGAACCGCGCCCGTGGTCAAACAGTCGTTCAAGCTGTCTTGCATTGACGCTTTGAGCACAGAACTGTCGATTGACTTGCCAAGCGAACGATAGAAAAACGCAAGAAAAACTTTGATAACAATCGACACGCAAAGAATTGCTATCGAAAGAACCGTTGTTGTTGTGGGACTTTTCGAAATTATTTTTTCGACCGAAGAAGTAATCAATTGGAATGAAAGAAACAAAATCAAGCAAGCGATAATAAGGCTTGCGACATATTCGAATCGCGCGTGCCCAAAGGGGTGCTTTTTGTCGGCTGGCGCTTTGGACATTTTGAAGCTTATCACCGACACAAGCGAACTGCCCGTGTCAGAAAAGTTGTTGATGCCGTCCGCCATAATCGCTACGCTTGCGGTCAACACGCCAATCACAATCTTTGACAATGCAAGAAAAGCGTTGCAAACAATGCCAACAGTGCCAGCGAGCATGCCATAAGAGGCGCGAACGAGCGGGTTTTTGACATCTTCATAATTCTTGATACAACCTTTTACTAGAAAATTTGCCATTGATATATTGTTACTCCAATGCAATAATTTTATCACTTTTGCGCGCAAATAGCAACTTAATTTGCTTATAGCCAAGAATTTTGACCAAAAACCGCTCAAAATAGCGCTACTTTTGTTTGCAAAACCGCCAAATATAGCCCGAAAGCGTGTCGAATATATCTTGCAAGCCGTCGAATAAGTTTGCAACAAACAAGCGGTCGCATATAGCCCAAACGCGATTGGAAAAGTGAAATTAAATGAATATAGCGTATTGTTGCTTTCGTGACGAAAATATCGCCAACTGAAGCCATTTTGGAAGCTTTCTTTTTTCTTATTTTGACGAAAATTATTGTCAACCGAAGCTTTTAATCACTCTTTTTCTTGTTATTTTCATTTTCGTGTGCTAAAATGTAGGTATGGAAAAAATTAAAGTTTCGGTTCTAGGCTGCGGGCGTTGGGGAAGTTTTCTCGCCTGGTACAGCGACAAAATAGGTTGCGACACAAGCTTGTGGGGCAGGACGGAAAGCAAAAACTTTGCTCAACTTGTCGCGACGCGCGCCAATGAGTATGTGACTTTTGGCGACGGCATTACTTTCGACGGCGACTTGACAAGAGCGATATCGCGCGCCGACGTGATTATCATCAGCATAAGTTCGCAACAATTGCGCGGTTTTCTTGGCTCGATTGACAAGACTTTGTGGCAAGGCAAAAAGATTGTGCTTTGTATGAAAGGCATCGAAGAAGGGAGCGGAAAACGCTTGACGCAGGTCGCGATTGAACAAGGCGTTGACCAAGACCAAGTCGCGGTTTGGCTCGGGCCGGGGCATATCCAAGAGTTTGTCAAGGGCGTGCCAAATTGTATGACAATCGACAGTTACAACCACGCTTTGACAAGAGAGTTGGTCGATATTTTCAACTCGAATTTGATAAGATTTTATTATGGTTTTGACATAATCGGCAACGAAATCGGCGGCGCGACCAAGAACATTGTCGGCATTGCGGCTGGAATGTTGGACGGTTTTGGCTATTCTTCGCTCAAAGGTCCGCTTATGTCGCGTGGCGTGCGAGAAGTCGCGCGATTGATAAAGGCAGTCGGTGGCAGGGAAGAAACGGCTTATGGCTTGACGCACTTGGGCGACTATGAGACGACGCTTTTTTCCGAGCACTCCAACAACAGACGTTATGGCGAAAATTTTGTAAAGGGAATTCCTTCGCTCAAGCTTGCAGAGGGCGTTATGACAACCAAAGCGGTGGTCGAACTCGCCGCGAAATATGACGTCGATATGCCAATCACGCAAGCAGTATATGATATTTTGTTCGAAAACGTGACTCCGCAAGACGCGTTGACAAGGCTTTTTGCTCGCGATATCAAAAGAGAATTTTGATGAAAACAAGCGAAAAAAGATATGTTGAGCACACTTTTGCGCCGATTGTGGACAAAGATTGTGTTACGCTTATTCTTGGCAGTGTCCCGTCGGTCAAATCTATGCAAGCGCAATTCTATTATATGCACCCGCAAAACAGGTTTTGGAAAGTTTTGAGCGCGCTTTTTGCGATTGACTTTGTCGAGATGGACAATGACGGCAAGCGCAAGGCTTTGCTCGAGAGACATATAGCGCTCTATGACAGCGTTTTCGCGTGCAATATAGTTGGCAGCAGTGACGGCAAAATATCCGACATTGTTATGTCGGACATTCCAAAATTGTTGACTGGTAGTGAGATATCGCGTATTTTTTGCAACGGCGCGCAGTCTTTCGACTTGCTGGTGGGGGCATTTCCTGAGCTCAAATCAATGACAACAAAGTTGCCGTCGACAAGCCCTGCAAACGCAATTTTCTCATTGGAAAAGTTGACAGAAAAATGGAAAGTAATCATAGAATAAATTGAAATAATTAAAAGCGCGAACGGTTATTCTGTTCGCATAAGATGGTTGAGAAAGGAGAATTTATGAGAAAAAGAAAACTAATCTTGTTGACATGCGCGTTGTGCGCTTGCGCAACATTCGCTTGCTCGTTTGCTGGTTGCGCGCCAAAATTCCCAAAAGAAGCGGTGGAAAAGCCAACTTCGATTACTGTCGGCTCAAGTCGCGGCGGCAACATTCGCGTCATGCAGTTGACAGACTTGCACCTTACAAAAGGAAGCAGTTTCAAGCAAGACAAACAAACTTTGCGTTGGACAAAAGAAGCGGTGAGATTTGCTCATGCTGACGTTGTCGCGGTGACGGGCGACCTTGTCGGCAGCCTTTATGGCAGAGACCGCGCGTTGAAAGAGTTTGCGGATATTATGGAAGAAGAAAAACAATATTGGATGTATACCTTTGGCAATCACGATGCGGAATGGAGTCATTCCACCAAGAAAACTGAGCCGATTGACAGCGTTGCAGAACGCGAATATATGCTCGACTTGCTCAAAGGTTACAAATATAGCCTTATGCAAAAAGGCTCAACCGACGGCGTCGGCAATTATTTGGTCGATATGGTTGACAAAGACGGCAATATAATTTATTCGTTTGTCAATATGGACTCGCATGGCAAAAAGTTCGACGAAAAGGGCAATGATATTGGATATTATGGCGTGCATAGCGCGCAAGTTGAGTGGTATGACCAACAAATAGCCGCGCTCAAAGAGCGTTCGAACAATCAGAAAATTCAATCGGCGTTGTTTATGCACGTCCCTTTCTATGAGTATAACACCGCGCTTGCTCAAACACCGCACGTCGGCAATTTTACGGAGCACTTTTTGGAAAACCGTTGCTATTCTCCGTCAGAAAAAGACGACACGGGCTTGTTTGGCAAGATTGTCGAAAAGCAATCGACAAGTTTTGTCTCTGTCGGGCATGACCACGACTTCAACTGGTTGAGAGAATATAACGATATTTATCTCAGCTATGGCAGAGTCAGCGGTGTCAACGCGTGGGAACGCCGCACGCCAGTTGGCGCGACGATAGTTGATATCAACCCAAAGGCGACTTCGCTTGAGCTTATGTATAGAGTTGGTGTCATAGAACCAAGCTTTGCATACAGTCAATTCAGTGGCTTTTGATAAGATAGCAATTGAATTTTAGATAAGAAAAATGCAAAAAACGGCGTTGTAAAGCGTCGTTTTTTTGTGCCTAAAATAATATTGATTAAAAGTTTATCTTGCCAAAATGCAGGAAGCGCATATCAAAAAAAGGTTACGCAACAGTTGTCAAGTTGTTAACAAAAGTGTAAGAATTGTTGACACGTATTGAGTTTCTTGCGGTTTCCGTCTATTCTTCGTCCTCGCCAGCGTCCTCGTCGTCGCTTTCAATATCGTTTTCGTCGTCGTCCTCGTCATAGTCGTCGGCGATAGCTTTCGCGGACTTTAGGTTGAGAATTTCTTCGAAAAACATATGAGTAAAGCTTCCGTCGTCATAGGTCACCGTGTATGAGTTGCCGTTTGGGTCAATTACAATGTCCTTGATTGCGTTGGACTCAGCGCATATTGTCTCGGTCGATTTGCGACTGCCACGAGAAGAACGGCTTGCCATATATGCGGCGCGTTTGTCTTTTCGAGCGCTTCCGCCATAAGAAAAAGAGCTTTTTTGGCTGTCGGTTGGCTTTTTTTCTGTTGTGTTGGCGTGTGTCTTTTTGTATTCTTTGGATGAATATTTCATCTTGTAACTCCTATTCTTGCAAATTTGCTATACTATTATAACATTTTTTGCGCGCAAAAACAAGCGACAAGGTTGTTATTTGTTTGTTATTTATAAAGTGGCACATATTTTGCCCACGCGACATATTCTAGAGTGTAGGCAAGCGCTTTCTTGTCGGGGCGACCTTTTGAATATTACATAATTATCTCTCATAGGTGGGAGGTTTTATGCAATATTTTTTTGGAGGAACTTATTATGAGTATGCCTGTGATAAAGCCGGGTACAATAACTCGTGGCGATGCAGTTGGCAATATTATTGAGTCAATCGCTATGCAAGAATCAGGGCTTTCGCACATTTTGAATGCGGAAAGCGAAAAAATTATGGCGGTGGTTAACAACGGCGCGGCAACGGCGGAAGACTTGCTTGCTGTCAACGCTTCTGTCAAGGACGCTATCAGCGCAATCTCGCGTTTGGAAATGCAGTTGCAAGCCAAGTTGGAAATGTTTGGCGATACAATTTGCCAATAATCGCGCAAAAACATACAAAATTTACACAATTATGCAAAAAATTCCACCCGAAAAGCCACAAAGTTGCTACTTTTTCGAGTGGAATATTACTTACTCAAAAGGGAACGAATGCAAAATCATACAAAAGAGCGATTGATGACAAGCGAAGAAATCGCAAAATCAACAAGTTTTGTTTGCAATTCGCAAACAAAGGTCAAAGGGACAGGCAAAAGGTCATTCTTTAAAAACCAACTTCGCGACGTCAACGCTTTCTTTTGCATCTTTGCAATAGAAGTCCGCGCCGATTGTCAACGCGTAATCTTTTGTAAGCACAGCTCCGCCAACAAAAATTTTGCAATCAAGTTTGTTTTGGCGCAACAAGGCGATTGTCTCTTGCATTGACTTGACAGTCGTCGTCATCAGCGCCGACAGCCCAACAAGGTGGACATTATGTTTGATTGTCTCGTCGACTATTTTTTGGCAGGGCACGTCTTTGCCAAGGTCGATGACGTCATAGCCATAATTTTGCAACAAAACCTTGACGATATTTTTCCCGATGTCGTGCATATCGCCCTTGACGGTGGCGAGAATTATCTTTCCTTTCGATTGTTGTGGCTTGTTGGAAGAAAGCAATTTTGCTTTTATCACATCGAAACACGCTTCGGCGGCGCTTGCCGATTGAATCAATTGTGGCAAGAAAAGCTTGCCTTGTTCAAACAGCGCGCCCACGCTGTCGAGCGCTGGAATAATCGTGGAATTTATCACTTCGAGCTCGTCGAGAGTGTCGAGCATAGCTTTTGTGAGAGTTGCGCAGTCGCCTTTCAAGCCATTCTTAATGGCGTAAATCAACGCGTTGCCGTCCGCGTTGTTGCCGTTTTTGTCGCTTGGCAAGCTTGCCGAAAGTGACTTTCCGTTGTCACTTGCAGTGTTTGTAGTGTTGGCATTTGCGACATTTGCGGAAGCGTTGGCAGTGGCTGCTGTCGCGACATTTTCGCTTGCTGGTTGTGGCAAATTGTTGCAATATTCGATAAATTCGTTCGAGCCTTTGTCAAAATTCGCCAACAATCTATAAGCGCGAATTACGCCAACCATTGACGGAATATTTGGGTTGATAATTGCAAGGTCGAGCCCGCAAGTCAACGCCATCGCAAGAAAAGTGTGATTGACAAGTTCTCTGTTTGGCAGTCCAAAAGAAACATTTGAGACGCCCAAAGTTGTTTTTACGCCGAGTTTGTTTTTGATTGTCGCAAGCGCGGAAAGCGTTTGGAGAACTCCTTCTTGCTCCGCCGATGCGGTGAGCGTAAGGCAATCGACAAAAATATCTCTGCGCGGAATTCCAATCTTTTCCGCTCGCTCAACAATCTTTTTCGCAATGGAAAATCGCTTTTCCGCGGTTTGGGGCATGCCGTCTTCGTCGATAGTCAAGCAGACAATAGCTGCGCCATATTTTTTTGCAAGTGGCAAAATTGAGCTCAAACTTTCTTCGTCGCCATTGACGGAATTTATGATTGGCTTGCCGTTGTAAACGCGCAGCGCCGACTCAAGAACTTGCGGAATGTTCGAATCAATTTGGAGGGGAACATTGACAACGCTTTGCAACGCTTGCACAACAGTGGTCATCATCGCGACTTCGTCAATGCCCGGCAAGCCAACGTTGACGTCCAAGATATCAGCGCCGACAGCAGTTTGCTCGAGCGCGCGCGCAAGAATATAATCAATATTGTTCGCCTTGAGCGCTTCTTTAAAAAGTTTTTTGCCAGTCGGGTTGATGCGTTCGCCGACAATTTTCGGCTCGGAAACGACGACAGTTTTGCTTCCGCTGCACACTGCAGTTGGCAAAATTGTGTTCAAATTTACAAACTTTTTGTCAGCAAGTCGCGACTTTATCGCGCTTATATAACTCGCGTCAGAACCGCAGCAACCGCCAAAAATTTTGACGCCATATTGTGCCATTTGGGCTATGCTGTCCGCGAATTGCTCGGCGGAAATGGAGTAGTTGTTTGTCTCTGGGTCGGGCAAACCTGCGTTTGGCTTCGCGATAATTGGCAAGGTTGTCCAACGCGAAAGTTCGGCGATAATAGGCAAAAGTTCGACAGGTCCGAGCGAGCAATTTACGCCGATTGCGTCCACGCCAAGCCCTTGCAAGGTGAGCGCCATCGCGGAGATTGGGCAACCGCTGAAAGTGCGCATATTTTTCTCGAAAGTCATTGTGCACAAGATTGGCTTGTCGCAATTTTCTTTCGCCGCAAGCACAGCGGCTTTCATCTCCAACAAGTCAGTCATTGTCTCAATCACAATCACGTCGGCGTCTTTGCCAGCCAAAATCTCTTCTTTGAAATACTCATAAGCGCCGTCAAAAGAAAGGCTTCCGCTTGGCGCAAGCAATGCGCCGATAGGGCCTATGTCGAGCGCGACGAGCGTGTCCGTCCCGACGGTGGCAGCGCGCGCGTTTTTGATTGCGGCGGAAATGATTGTCTCAACGCCAAACTCGCTGTTTGCAAGTTTGTAGCCATTTGCGCCAAAAGTGTTTGTATATATTATTTGAGAACCGCTTTGGATATAATCGCGGTGAATTTGCTGAATCAAGCTTGCGTGGGTGAGATTGAGCAGTTCTGGCAACTGACCAAGTTGAAGCCCGCTTTTTTGCAAAGCAGTCCCCATTGCGCCGTCAAGCAAAACAAATTGATTGAGTGATAACAGTTGATTGAATGTCACGATATTACCTCTTTTTTTGATTGAGTTTGTGTCTTGTTGGTCGATAATCGTTGTACAGGTCGCTCCCTTTGGGCTATGCGACCGCATTTTGTAGTTTTTGAGCTTGTTTCTCTTGAGCGGAAAATCGTTGTATATGTCGCTCCCTTTGAGCTATGCGACCGAATTTTATTGTTGTTAAAAAGTGTGTTTTTCGAGCCGTCAAGCGTAGTAAAAGTCGCTTATTTTGAGTTTCAATGACCGCATTTGTCGCCATTTTTGCGCAATTTGCAAGTCGCGTTGAGCGAACAACTTTCGCAAGATTGCCTTTCGCGTGGCAGTGGTTCGGTCGAAAGCCCCACGATAGTTGTGATTGACTTTGACGGCAAAAGCGCGCATTGACCGTCAGTTACGAGACCAATTTTGCGTTGCGCGTCGACGAGAGAAAGAATTTTGCCTTGCAGTTGCAGTGGGTAATCGCCATAGCCAGCGCTGTAGCCCCAGGTGGAAAAATAGCTCGGATATTGCGCGGAGATATCGACGATAATCTCAGAGAGATATTGTTCGGAAAGCGCGCTTGCGAGCGCGTCAACAACGACCGCTTGCGCCATATCTTCGACTTGCAATGTCCTAATCAAGCTGTCAACGCCACCGCCAAGGGTGAGCGCGATTATCGCGACTTTTTGGCAGTTTTGCAAGTGTTTTTTGATATCTTCGCCAATGACAAGACCATATGTTGTGTCGAATTGTGACACGTCCAAAATTTTGTAAATCGAATTAAATCGAGTGTTTCGCAAGAGTTTTTCTGCGCACGTTTGTAACAATTCTTGCGTTTTGCAATCAACAAGAGAAAGAGCGCTCCCCGCAGTGTCGCGTGGATAACCAAGATATTTGAGCGCGGTATTCAAGTCGATATTGTCGATTGTTATCAAGGTCAAGCTCCTTTTAATTGATATGTATTGCATATTTTGCGCAAAATCTTGTAAAATTACACTGACTTACGCGCACAAAAACATTCTTAAAGCAAGTTTTTTATCGCCGCAGAAATAGTTTTTGCGACATAAGGGTTGTTCATTGTGTAGAGATGGATTCCGTCCACGCCGTTGGAAATCAAGTCAACAATTTGGTCGACGGCGTATGCGATGCCTGCGTCGCGAAGCGCCTCGGGGTTGTTCTCGAAGCGTTGCATAACTTTGGCAAATTTTGCTGGCAAACTTGCTCCGCACATTGAGACCATTTTTTCAATTTGGTTTTTGTTTACGACAGGCATAATTCCTGCCTCGATTGGGACGTTTATGCCCGCAATCGCAACCTTTTGCCTGAAGTCATAGAATTTTGTGTTGTCGAAAAACAATTGAGAAATCAAATGGTCAACGCCGCTTTCAACTTTCTTTTTGAGATTGAGAATGTCTTCAATCTCGTTTTTCGCCTCGAGGTGGCACTCTGGATAGCACGCGCCCATGACATGGAAACCGCCGAATTCCTTGATAAATTTTGCCAAATCGCTGGCGTATTTGAAGTCGTGTTTTGGGGGAATGTCGGGGTTTATGTCGCCGCGCAAAGCCAAAATATTCTCAATGCCAACCGCCTTGAAGTCGGTCAAAATTGCGGCAATTTCTTCTCGCGAATTGTTGATGCAAGTCAAGTGCGCGACCGCCGCGCTTCCGCCTTGCATAACCTTGAGCGCGATATTTTTCGTAAGGTCGCTGTTGCCACTTCCGCCCGCGTTGTAAGTTACGCTCATAAAATCTGGGCGCAGTGATTGCAATTCGCTCAAAGTGTCAAAGACTGTTTCTATGCCACAAGTTTTTTTTGGCGGAAACACTTCAAAAGAAAAAAGCGTTTTTCCTTCTTTTATTTTGTCATGAAAATCCATTTTTTTACCTCGCATTTTGCAAAATTATTTTTTGTATTTATTAGTTGTTGTCTTTATTGTATTGATATTTATTTTCAGTTTTATATTTGTATTTATTTAGTTATTTTATCAATGCTTGTTTGCTATATTTTTTTCGTTTGCATTATTTTTTGTGGTGTTATTTATTATATCAATGCTTGTTTGCTATATCTTTATTAGCTTGCATTTTTTAGTTGCTATATTTGTTTAAATTATTTATATTTGTCTGTCAGCAGTTCAACAACTTTATAATATTCTATTATACTACAAAATACAAAAAAATCAAACAATTTTGCGCAATCGCTTGGAATAATATTTTGTGAAAAAAATTAAATGTCACAAATTAAAATGACAACAAAAATCAAACTAAAAATACAATATCAAAAAGGTCAAAAAATAGCAACGGAAGCGCCAACAAAGTTACGCCAAAGCAAGCAATTTTTTGCGAATATGCGACATATTTTTTTGCTTGTCAAATTCGTTTTATTTGCGCGCTGTCGCCGTTGACGATGATTGCTTCTTTGTTGCTGATAGAAAGCAACTGCAAAATTGCTGGGAATTTTCTTTTTATCTTGTTCGCCGCGTGTTTGAAAGGGAAATTGATATGGTGTGGAAGGGTGTAAAAGTCCGTCAAGCCAAGCCCGTCGAAGTTTTCCAACTCGGGCGCTTTTTTCACACTGTCCATATCTCGCGCATATTCGATATTTGGCGCGGTGATTATCGCTCCAGCCGATTCGCCAATATACAGCTTGCCGTTGTTGACTTGCTCGACAACAATTTTGTCAGCGCCAGTTTTTTTCAACTCTTGCGACAAGAAAAAGGTGTTGCCACCGCTCACATAAATGCAATCATTGCCGACAAGTTTGTCGCTCACTTCGGTTTTTGTGGCGGTCGCAAGCTCAAGCACATCGACAATCGCGCCCAATTTTGCAAACGCTTTTTTCGCCCAATCAACATTCAAAGTTACAGTCTCAACAAGGCTCGCAGTGGGGATAAAAGTGACACGCTTGCCTGCGATATCTTTCTCCAACAATTGAACTAGTGGATAAATATTTGCAAAAGATGACGCCAACAACAATTTTTTCATCGAAAAACTCCTTTTCCATATTTTTTACAATTTTAAATTTGTACATTTCAATACTTTTATTTTTTACAGTTTTATATTTTAATAATTTTGTACTTATTGCAATTTTTATATTTTTGCCGAAACCGCTCAAAAGTTCTTTATCAGTTATATACATTACATTATAACACCATTGGAGAGTTGTTGGCAAGACAAAATTTTATATTAATTGAATTATTTACAATTTTCCAAACAATTTTCATATTTTCGTCAACTTATTTTTGGAAAAAGTCTAGCAAAACGCTCGCGTATATCTTGCGATATAGGCGAGTGTTTGCCTTGTTGCGAATTTTGATATTATTTTATTTAATCATATATATTTTGTTTTTCCTTTGCGTTTTTTTGCAAGTTTTTTGTTGCAAATTGTGTTTCTCTTATCATATATCATATGTTTTGGTGTTTTTACGGCTTTTGAGCTTGTTTTTTATTTTATCTTTTGTATGTCTCGATTGTGTTTATCTTGAGTTCCATATTTGCGCTTGGTCGCTACTTTTTTTGGCGAGCGTCCGCATTTTTGTTGCCTAACAGTTGCCGTTGGTTACTTTTTTTGCGGTTGAGCGCTTGCGTTGCTCGCTACTTTGCGCCAACTAGCATTTTGTTTTGCCTTCTATTTGACAATTGACAGTGTTGAGCTTTTGCGCGAGAACCGCCTCGAGCAGTGACATTGCGTTGGTCATATCCGTTACGCTTTTGTTGAGACAAACGAGTTGTTCTGGCGTAACATTTGGCAAGGCGATAAACCTTTGAATCTTCGCGCCTTCCGCGTTTGCGATAGCTCCGAGCGCCGCTTCTTGCAACGCCACCGACTCGATAAGGTCGCTTATTTGTTGGCGATAGTCGTTTGCAAAGACGAGAGTGTTTGCGCTGTTGCTTGCGCTCGAGCCTGTCGCGCCGTTCGGTTGGCTTGGGTCGACGGTGAAAGTGAAGTTGGCTTTCGCGATGTTTTTGATAGGGTTCGGGTTCGGGATAGCCGTTACTTTTACTTGATAGCTCAAGGTCACCGTTTCGCCCGGCAAGATTGGGTTGGTGAGCGTAATGCTCGGCAGCGCGCCCGAGAAACCAACGTTGGAGACAAGCGAGCCTGCGACGAAAGTCGTTCCTGTCGGGATAGGGTCGGTGACAACAACATTGTCTGCAGGCACATTGCCCGTGTTTGTGACCGCTATATTATAAGTTATCACGTCGCCGACATAGCCTATGCTTTCGCTTGCCGACTTGACGATTGCGAGCGTTGCGGTTGAGACAGGCGTAAGTGTCGTATTGCTTACTCCGACGGCTTTTTCTCCATTTGGCTGGCTTGGGTCGACAGTGTAAGCGTAGTCAACTTTCGCGGTGTTCGGGATAGGGTTGACTGGCGGAGTTGTGTTGGCGACTTTGACCTTGTAAGTTATTGTAACGCTGCCACCTGCAGGGATAGGGTTTGTGAGAACAATCGCGCTTGTCGGGTCGCCCGAGAAAGGCGCTGTCGCCGTGGTTGAGCCTGCGACAAAAGTTGTGCCTGCAGGGATAGGGTCAGTGACAACGACGTTGTTTGCGGCGGTGTTGCCCATGTTGTGCAATACAATTGAATAGGTCAAAATATCGCCAAATTGAGCGAAAGGCGGAGTGGCGGACTTCAAGACATTGCCAGCGCTTGTCAAGTCGGCATAGTTGATTTGGGTTGTAACAGGGTTTGTGCTGCCCGATGTTCCGCCCGGGACGTTTGCCGACGCGATATTGACGATTGGGTTGCTGACAGGGGCATTTGGCAAGACTTGCACTTGATAACTTGCGGTGACAGTCGAGTTGGCAGGCATTGTGAGAGTGAGTCCGCTCGCTGGGTTTGTGCCGGTGTAAGGCACGCTTACGACAAGGTTTCCGATATAGGTTGTGCCTGCAGGCGTTGGGTCAGTGACCACAACGTTTGGCAAAGGATGGTTGTTTGGGTTTGTGCTTGTGACGGTGTAAGTGAGCACGTCGCCCGGTTTTGCAAAAGGCTTGTCGACGGACTTTTTGAAAACTTGCGGGGCGGAGTTGAGAATTGTATATTCCACAATGTCGCCGAGCGCAGGGGTGAAGTTGATTGGCAAACTGCCCGTTGGCGGAATTGTTCCACCAGGGGAGATGTTGACCGCTGACACTGTGCGAGTATACGCAGACAGTGGGCTCACACTGCCGGGCGCCATAGCCTCAGAGATAGTGTAAGTGTTGCCCGCATGTCCATAGACAACCGCGCAAGGCGTTTGCATGCCGACGCTTGAGCCTGTGGTTGTGATTTGATTGTTCGGCGAGCCAGCGATATTGACAACAAATTGGTCGGCGGAATTGATACGACTGCCGATATTTTTGCATACTTTGACTTTTGTGACAGCGAAGCCGAGAACGACGCCTTCCAAACCGCCCGCGGTCAAAAGAGTAAGTTTCAAGTTTTTTGGTGAGAGCGAGCTCAAAACATAGTCGCCTGCAAAATTTTGCGAGTTGCCGCTGATTGTGGCTGTTTGAGTGCCAAGCCCTGTGAGCGTTGGCGGAAAGTTGCCAAGAAAGGCGAATTGATTCCACACGCCGCCGTCAGTATACCACTCCCACGACTCGCCGATATTTGTTTCTTCTGCGTCAGAGAGCAATGTAGTGTAGTTGGTGATAGGGTTGCCTTGGGCGTCTTTGACAACAATGTTGTTGATATTGATAACTGCCGGGTCGAGCGAGCCAATTCTGCGGTTTTGGAGAATGACATTGCCTGCCGTGCCCGTATAAGCGGTATAGCCAAAGTTGCCGGTAATAGGCGCGCCGACAGCGTCGAAAATCATTGACGAGTTGGACGGCGCAGACACATCAAACGTAACAACGCTTCCGTCGTTCAAAACTCCGCTGAGCCCAGTGATAGTTTGACCGGGGCTGAGAGTAAGGTTTCCAAAATTGAACCAACCGATTCCGCCCGCGCTTGGGCCAGAACCAGCATTTGCATAAGAAAATGACATAATAATTTCTCCTTATAAAAGTTAGAAAGAAATGCTCCTTCTAGCGCATAAAATGAAATCGAAAAACAATCGAAATGTCCTTGCAAAGTTAACAACGCAAGTGGCGACAGTCAAAAGCTATCCCAAAAGCTATCTCGAAAAGCAATCTTGAAGATTATCTCGAAAAGCAATCAAAGTGAATATCTCAAAAGATTGACAAGCAAGATTATCTCGCAAGGCAATCGCAAAAAGAAGTTGATACAAGTTGTTTTGACAGCTTCGCTTCCATAATATGTAATATTGTTATATGAGATTGATATATGCAATGTCGGGCGCTGTCACTCTATAATATGTAAGGCGGACAAAATGTGTCACGCGAACAATGATATAAGAGCGATAGTATTGAAAAATAATAAAAGTTTGCAAACAAAAAGCCACCGAAAAGGTGGTTTTTCTTTGCAAAAATGCGCGCGACATCAAAATATCGCATATGATAAAAAGGTGTCCTTATAAAAATCGTGGTAAAAAACAAGAAAAAAGGCGGCGTGAAATCAAAGTTTTTATTACAAAATCAACATATGGTATCGAAAAGCCACAAAAAGTGATATAAAAATGTAAAAATAATAGCGTTTTTTACAAAATTTTCCAAAAAAGTATACCACATATATAATAATGTGCTATAATAAAATTGCGAGTAAGCAGTTTTGCTTATGACGTAATATTTTTGAGAAATGAGAAATTGGTGGCGCGCCACTACAACCACAAAGAATAAGAACGCAATATGTCACAACAATGTCACTTGTTTTCTTCCTGCAAGTTCTTGAGCGCGACGCGAACGGCTTCTACAACAAAAGCGGTAAAGGTGCAATCTTTTCCTTCAATAGCCAATTCAACAGCGTTTATAATGTTGTTTGGGAACCTTATACACTTGTTTGTAGTTTGCGGAATAACTGGGATCTTGAATTTTTCCATATGTCCCCCTTTGCAATGCATCTATATATAAGTATAGCCTTAATAAATTTATAAATATGCATTACAAAAGTATTGCAAATCACAATTGGTTGTGATAAGATATACTCAAAGGGAAAATTCTATATAAAGGTCAAGCGTGAAAGATATTATTCGCGCGGAAGTTTGTTTTTGAACACAAAGCGCGCAGGAGAAAAAATGCGCGGCGAAAAAATACGAGGGAATATGAAAAAGAAAGCAGCGTTCAGAAGAAACACAATTGTGACAATTATTGTTGCCATGTTGTGTTTTTCTTGCGTTTTTGCGGCGGCGTTTGTTGACGGCAACAATGCAAACTTTGACGGCAAATTGAAATTTACAGCAGGCGGGTCTCTCACGGTGACGTTGAAAACGCATGCGAGCACTCCTACTATAGCTGGCTATAGCGGAAGCGGAGATACGAGAACAACAAGCGCGGCGGCGGGGGGCGAAGCTTTGCCACGCCCGGAGGGCTTTACAAGCGGTGGCGCGACTTTTACTTTTGTGAACTGGTTGACTGCAACTGGCGCGATAACGACAACAGTGCAAGCGGCGAATGATACTTACACTGCAAGTTGGCGAGCTGACGTCGGAAGTGGCGCT
>JAVXBP010000024.1:0-19363 GCA_036659935.1 Clostridia bacterium | reverse complement strand
CTTCAGTCCTTTGAGACACAACTTCAGTCCTTTGAGACACAACTTCAGTCCTTTGAGACGCAACTTCAGTCCCTTTGCGACGCAACTTCAGTCCCCTTGAGACACAACTTCAGTCCTTTGCGACACAACTTCCGTGCTTTTTCCACAAAAAAACAAGCCGTAAGATTACTCCTACGGCTTGACTTTCCATTTCAAATTTGCTTTTTTGGACAAGTTTTCTATCTTATCAATTATGACTTTGATTTGACTTTTTGGTTTTTTTGGTTTTTTGCTTTTCCAACTGCGCTATTGCGGTCTATACTTTGCGACGAGCGTGAGAACAACTCCATTCGCTCTCGCGATATCCAACTGCTTTGTGTCCATTATTGTTGCGTTGGGGTCGGTGACAGTCCATTCGACATTGTCAACGACGCACACGTATCCGTCAAAAACGCTACCATCTTTTTGCGGAATATATCTTTCGCTCAATCTCTCATTGTCATAGCCGTCATAACTTGTGCCCAGCCAATAATATCCTTGTTCGGTCAATGGCGCGACAAATTTTCCGCCATTCAAGTCAAGTTGAACTTGATAAGGCTTGTAAACAGTTCTTATTTGTCTGCTTGCAGGGTCAGCCCAACTGGACAAATTCCATTCTGCAACAAAGCCCGTTGGTTGCTCTTGGGGGTTGGTGTTTGGCCTGTCGACATTGGCATATATCACAATTTTGCTGTCGCAATCGGCAAAAATATAACCGCCGCACGATTGAACATCAGGCAAAAAAGCTTCTTTGATAGCCTCACACCCCTTGAAAGCAAGCGCGCCAATCGACGTCGCCGCGCGTGGCAATACAACTCGCCCTGTCGCCTTGTTGACAGCCGTCGTAGGAGCGTAAACGCTTGACAGCGACGTGCAGCCATTGAAAGCGTTTGGATGAATATAATGCGTATTGTCGGGCAAAATTATCGTTTGCAATTTTGTCTTATATTCGAAACATTGCGTCGGAATTGTATTTATCAAACTTCCTTTTTCGAACTCTACTTTTGTAAGCGCCGAGACAGGAATATTTTCAATATCGCCATCAGCAAAAGTGGTAATAAAGCACCAGTCTCCAATTTCTTTTACTGATTGTGGAATGAATATTTCTTCCAACTTGTTGGCGTTTTTGAAAGCGGAAGCGCCAATCGTTTGCAAGCCCGACGGC
This sequence comes from Clostridia bacterium, assembly GCA_036659935.1. Taxonomy (GTDB): domain Bacteria; phylum Bacillota; class Clostridia; order Christensenellales; family UBA3700; genus JAVXBP01. The sequence continues at coordinate 18,180 of JAVXBP010000024.1, read as the reverse complement.
AATTGTATGCTCGGGAAAACGCAGTTTTCGAATGCGGAAGCGTCAATCTTGACAATGCTTTGTGGCAACAAAATTTCGCTCGCACAACTGCCCTTAAAAGCGCCCTTTCCTATCGTGTCAATTCGCGTATTGTTGTGGAAGTAAGGGACTGTTATTGTCTTTGGAGTATAATTTTTGCAACCAGTGACGACGTTGTTTGAATATTCCAACCCAGTCGACGCCCAATCAACAATCAAGGTAATATCCTTGTCAATCGCGTTGCTTGTCGCAAAGTTTTGCGGTTGCGCGTTCTCGTCCAAAGTGTAATACGCGCTCTTTTCCAGTCCATTTTGCGATATCATTGACAAGTCAACGTCTGACAACAAAACTCCTTGTTTGACTGACATTTTGTGCGTATATTTGCTGTCCACGACAAGTTTGAGCGTGACAGCTTTGTCCCAAACGGCGACAATAGTAATAGAATTGTCAATTTTCGAATTGGAAAAGTCGAATTTTTTCTCGTCCAACTGCCATTCGCGGAAAATATATCCGTCGCGTTGTGGCGCTTTTGGTTGCGCAAGCGCAGTGCCTGATTGCACTTGAATCGTCTCGCGACGACTTCCATAACCATAATCGAGCGTAACACTTATATTTTTTGAGCAAGCAAAAAGAGTTGTCGTCATCACAATCGTGACGAGACAAACGAACAATATTATCAATATTAGATTTCTTTTGCTTTTCATTTTCTTCCTTTCAAATTTTTCTTTTCAGCGTTTTTTTGCTTAACTATTTTGCGCTTATTTTTGTTATTTATCAACTGTTTTTTGCAAAATTTTTATTATTTTTTTTACCATATTTTGGCAATTTTTCAATTATTTTTACGCCATTATATTCAACAACAAAAATTTTCTTGCGTTACATTTTTTTTCTTTGTCGCTTCTGTGACAAAGAATTTTTCTCAGCTGTCTATATTCCAATCGTCGCGCGGCACAATTCCACCGCTTGTTTGTCAGGCAAACATTCCAGCACAAAGACAGGAACGCTTGCAAGAATTTGCGTAAGCTTCTGCGCGCACAACGGAATCAACCGCTTGTCAATGACATTCATTTGAATTTGTTCATAGAGACAGAAAAGCGCTTCTTTTCCGCTCACTTGGCGCATACAATTTGTCTTGGCTTGTTTGAGATAAACTATCGCCTTGAGTGGCGCGGTGACATTTGCGTTTATCCCTTCTTTGCCACAAAACGGCGTGCCAGCAACCTTGATATTGTCGCCAAAAATTATCGCTGGTTTGTCGTCATTGACGACGACGACTTCTTGTCCAAAAGTCTCTTGCCACAATCGCGAGTGGGTCGATTTGCCCGTCCCGCACGGCGCTGTAAAAACAACTCCTGCGCCATTGACCGCAATCGCCGAACCGTGCAGCATCAGTCCGTCATTCAATGTGAGCATATCATAGAAATATTGCCCAAGCATCATATATTCGACCATTTTGTCAGGTCGAAAAGGGTCGTCGCTGCGCGCAATCAAGATTGATATCTTTGCATAATCATTCGAACATTCCACTCTGGCGCGAATCGGGTTGCCATAGCAAACAACGCGTTTTTCTTCTTTCTGGAATATACTCACGCCGTTTGCGCAAGCGGTAGGTTGTTCGCTTTCCGCGGTTATGCTCTGAGTTGTCTCGACGCAAATATCCATATCAACAGCTTGCGGAACTTCTTGCAATCGATAATTTTGACAAAAACTTTCGAGTTGTTTGTCAGCAAATTCTATCGCAAGCGTTTTCTCGGCTATTTTGTAATATTGCATAGCGCACCTTTCCACCTTATCTATCTATATATTATAACATTGAAAGCGATTTTACGCTAGCGTTTTGGTTATTAATTTTTTGTAAAATTATAGTAAAAACAAAATTGTAGGCTGTTTTTTAAGACTGCGTTGTTTTAAAGAAAACGCAAGTTCTTTTGCAAGCTAATGCCATTTTAAACAAAACGCAAGCTCTTTTGCAAGCCTGTGCCCTTTTAAACAAAACGCAAGCCCCTTTGCGAGTTTATGCCGTCAAAAAAACGCAAGCCCTTTTGCAAGCCTGCGTCTTTGTTGATTTTTTCTATTGGCGCGCCAAACAATTACTCACTGTCAGCGCGCGAAAAGTTGTTTCTATTATTGGAAAAGATTGTTGTTTTTGTCGCCCTTTCCAAAAATTCCGTCCTCTGTAAATATAAAACTTAACGTACTACTACAAAGGTTGCCGAGACTGTTGTCCCCGAGATTAAATTCTTCCACGTTTACTTGTGGAGCGATATACTTTTCTTTCATTTTTTCTCCTCCTTATTTGTTGTATGTTATGACTTGGCTATATGCGTACGCCACGTTTCCGCCAGCGTCACGATATGCGATATAAGCGCGCGCCTTGAAGTTGTTTCTTGGGACAAGTTGGAAAGCGTTGTCATTGACTTTCATAACAAACTGTCCAAGACTGCCTTTGATTACGCCTTGCGCCGCGCCGACAAAGACGTTTGTCTTGTCAACTGTGATATCACTCACTGAGCTGTCAGCAAGCAAGATTCCAAAGCCGAGAATTTCTTTCCCGACGGTCGCGCCAGCTGTCGCAGTAAAGTAGATTGAGCCGTTTTCTTCTTCGAGAGACGCGGTTATCGCTCCGCTTACTGTCGAGCCAACGCTGGTGACTTCTGTGATAACAACGTCATTGATTGCGTTGAACTCAAAGTTTCCACCTTGTTGAACTACAATTCCGTTTACAGTCCAGAAACCGTTTTGCTTTGTAGGAGTGAGCGTTACCATTTGGTTGAAGCGATATGTCTTGGCAACGCCATTGATTGTCGCCACAACGTTTTGAGCGCTTGTCGATTCGAAAACAGGAACAAACACAATGTTTGTCGCGTTCTGCGATTGCACTCTCCAACCGATAAAGCGTTGATAGAGTTGTGGCTCGGTGATTGAACAGCTCGCCATAAGATTTTCTACTGACTCGCTCTTTGCCGCCGCGATTGTCTTATAGACGCTTCCGTCAACATACAAGAACTTCACGGTGACTTCTCCGTCAGCCACAAATTTTGCGGTCAAGGACAAGTCTTTTGTCGCCTTGGTGACAAATTTTTCTTGGAAGCTTACCGCTGTCGTACCATTGAACCAACCAGCGAAGTGGAAGTTTGCATTCGGCTTTGCGACAAATGTTATCATATCGCCATATTTGCCAACGCAAGTCGATTTTGCATTGACAAGCGCCGCGCCGTTTTCTTCCGCGACAGCCGCAAAGTTGAATTGCATTCTTGCGATTTCTCCAACGTTGACAGCCGCGAGATTTGCAAGTCCAGTTACCGCTGAGAACGTAAGCGTTTGGTTGTTGATAGCGCTTTCGCCTGCCGTGTCAAAAGTCCCTTGTTTCGCGACGAATTTCAAACTTGGAAGGTGTCCAGCTATCGCCGATTGTATTGTATATACAATCTTTACCGATGCGATACGCTTCGAGAATGTTATCGCGTTTGCGCTTGCGGTCACGCCGTCGCCAATCGCGCTGATATTTGCATTGTCTTTTGCCACAGAAAGTGGGTTGACAACAAACGACGCTTTCGAAACGGTATAGTTTGCGTTTGGCGCTGCAAAATTGATTGTGCCTGCGCTTTCCACTTCCGTCTTTCCGTTGCCTTGACCGTTGATTTTGTCACTTCCGACAAGCCCAGCGATAGTGTAATTTGCGTTGAAAACATTGTCGCCGACTGTCGTGATTGTAACAGCCCTTTGGCTGATAGTATATGTGCCCGTCAAGAATGTGAACGAATAGTTTGCCGCGCTCAATGCAGTCATCGAAAGAATGCGAGCGCCCACGTTGACCTTGTCAGCGCAAGTGAATTTGTCTTGACCGTTCAAGCCCAATTTCGTCGCGTCATCGCCCCCGACAAAGCCCGACCAAGTCGCGGTGAATGTTGGGTCTGCATCGCCATAAATCTTGCTTGCGTTGTTGACAGCGACCGTCACGTTTTTCTTTGTGATTTTGGACGGACACTCAACAGTCACGTTTGCGTTGTCTGGCGCAAATTGATAATTTTGATTTGCTGATTTGTAAGTTATTCTTATCTTTGCGTTTGCGTTTACGCCAGCGTCAAGATATTCCGCCTGAGAAGTAATCGCTATCGGCTCGCTCATCAAGCCTTTGTTGTTGTTGACAATGTCGCCAACGACAGCTTTTGTTCCGTCATATTCTTTGGTTGCAGGCGCTGTAAAATAAGCCGCGCTCACTCTCAAAGTTGCAGGAGCGATAACAAATGTTCTCGCAACGGTTGGCTCAGGAATGAATCTGTGATTTGCTTCATCGAGATACTCGCTGCCTTTGATATCATTTTTTGTCACAACGTTGAATGACGAGAAAAGTCTTTCCGCTTTCCACTCAACCGACGGAGTCAAAGCGTTTGTATATCTCGCCGTAACAAAGTGCTCTCTTCCGTCATAAATCGTGTTGACGTCAGGAGTATATTCTATTGTTCCAAGCTCGCCATAAACTATGCCACTGCCCACCGAACCGCTTGCTTGCAAGTCGAACGCAGGCGCATAAGAACATTGTCTATATGCGGTTTTGCCGTCCATTGCCCAAACAATTTCGTTGGTCGCGGCTTTCGCTTTGACTGGCGTAAGAACGATTTGTGGAGTTGTGTCGCCTTTCCAAGAAACATTGACGTCAGCAGAAACAGTCGAGCCAATTCCGCCCACTGTCGCGCTGACTTTTTTGTAAGTATTTGTCGCTGCGTTGTGACAAGCGATATCTTGCTTGTCAACCTGATCATCACATTGGATGTTTGGATTGGCAGGAAGATATACTCCATTGAGAACGCCTTCGTTGTAACCTACAAAGCCCGCTGCGAGGTTGTTATTGCTTCCAGTTCTACCGCCCCTACTGCCGGCATAAACTTTGCCGCCCGCAAAGTCAACGGTCGCGCCTTGAATGTTTCCGCTGGAAGTGCTTTTGCCTGCAATTCCACCAACAAAGCCCCAAGATGCACACGATGCCTCGTGATTTGTTCCCGTATAAAGTTGATTTTGCAATCTAACATTTGCGTTGAAGATATTGCCTCTGTTGAGACCAGTCACACCGCCGAGAATAAATTGTTGCCACAATTCGGAAGCCGCTTTTGGTTTGTTGTTCAAAAGTTGAATGTCGGCGTTGACATTGACCTTGATATTTTTGATTGTGCCGTCATTGACACCGCACGCCACACCAAAAGCATTACCCTGTTTGTCTTTTTTCAAAAATTTGTAATTGGAATTTGTGAAGTTGATATTTTGCAAAACTGCGCCAGCGCCAACTCTCCACACAAACAATCCGCCAGCATTGTAGTCACAGCCATTTGCGTTGTAGCTCGCGGGGTAGCTGTTCACCCAAGTGTCTTCGCGTTGAGTCGAAAATGTGATTATGTGACCATTTCCGTCAAGGACATAATTGTCTCTCAGCTCTTTTGGCGAGCCGATATTGTCCCAGTCAAGGTCAAAGTCAGCCACCAAACGGCCATTTGTATTGCCCGCCCCACCGTCCAAAAAGGTGGTTAGCGTCGCCTTGTCTCTGATGTCAAACCACGCGCCAGTCTCTGACATAGGCTGTCCTGTAGGAATGACATTTTTGTCAGCGGTTGCAAAAATTGTAACAACGGTTGCGCACAACACAATCGCCACAATAATGATACTGACCATCAACACATTTTTGATGCGTTTCTCCATGATATTTCCCTCCTATTTTTTGTTTGTCGCCCGTAATCTATATTCATAAATCATTGACGATATGTCTCATAATTTGTTAACAAAGTCTTTAAGATAAGATAACTTATTTTGTTTTCGTATATATATAATAACACTTGGCTCTTAACAAAAACTTAAATTGTTATTTTTTTCACACTCATTTATCGACATTTTTATACATCGTTACTTCACATTTTAAAGTTGTTTTAAGGTTTCGACGCCAAACATAAAAATAGCTTAAACTCACACACTTTTAACTTTTCTATAAGGCTACCATTTTAGAATTATTTTTTGTCGCCAAGTCTGATAACCAACGTTATTTATACACGAAGTTGCATATTTATACACAAATTATACACTTTCAACAACAACTTACGCTCGTTTTTTTGACTTTTACCACAAATCACCATTTCTTTTCAATTTTCCGTCGAGTTTTTATTCATTTTCTACAATAATTTGCAAAAAAATTAATTCTTCGCTTTGCGAGAAGTTGCATTCTAGACTATTGTATGGTAATATTATATAAGAAGTTACTTTCAATAAGACCACCGAGACAAAATACGATGATAATTGACAAAAATAGAACAATTTTTCGCTCTTTTGACGGCGAGAAAAGGAATTTGCTCCGTGGTGATTGTTGACAAATAAGAAACATAATAAACACCGCAAAGAACATAATTTGCTTCACAAAAAAATAAATAATTCTAGCCAAACATAATTAATGTTGCGGAAAACATAATATAGATAAAATATAATCATAATATATACCGCAAAAAAATATTATTACAAACCAAAAGGAGAACTATGCGCGCAAAAAAATCTGTCTTGTTGCAAAAAATCGCCGACCAATCAATTTTGGTCGATATGAGTGGCGAGAACATAAACTGCAATCGTATGATTACACTCAACGCTGTTGGAGAATTCGTTTGGGAAGCAATGTCCGACGATATTTCCGCGCAAGAGTTGACTGCAAAAATAACCGAGCGCTTTGACGTGCAAGAACAAGTCGCAAAGAAAGACTTGCTGGCTTTTATTTCCGAGTTGGAAAAATTAAGCTTCGTAGAAAATGACTAAATTTTGCGCCACAATCAACGACTTGTCACCGCTTATCAACTTGGCGATTGAACAAAACAAGCAAATTGATATCCCCATCAATGGCGTAAGTATGTCGCCAATGCTTCGACCGAATTCTTCGTCGGTGACGCTCGCACGCGCGGACAATGTTGCCGTCAATGACGTGTTGCTATATCATCTGCCGAGCGGACAATATGTTTTGCACCGCTTGATAAGACTTGACGAGACGACTTTCGACACCCTTGGCGACGGAGAACTTTTGCCACAGAAAGGAATTCCACGCGAGTGCATTGTGGCAAAGGTAACAGCCTTCTCTCGCGACGGGAAAACTCACGCCGTCGACGAAAAAAAATATTTGCGCTATGTCTCGCGGTGGAACGCCTTGCGCCCTGTCAGAAAAATTTTGTTGTTTGTCGACAGAGTTGTCAGAAAAATGAAAATCGGTAAAAAATGAAAACAAAATAAAGATAAAGATTACGCGGAAAAAAATGAAAAAAAACAAAAATATGCAATTTTTGAATAGCTTCGCCAAAGTTCACAACAAACAAATAGCGTTGTTGTGCATTTTGTCGTCAATTTCTTCACTGGCGTATATCGCGCTTGCCTTTTTCTCCAAATCTGTCCTTGAGCTCGCCACGTCCAAGCAATTGCAACAGCTCTCTCTCCAATTTGTTTGGTGCGCGATTCCGTTGATTGCAATTTTGGTTTGCGATTCTTTGTCGAGTTGCATTTCTACAAAGACAAGCTCGCTTTTCAACAATTCACTCACCAATTCCACGTGGAAAACACTGCTCGCAAAAGATTATTCGAGCGTTTATTCAATGCACAGCGGTGACATTTTCAACAGAATTACAAACGATATTGACACGATTGCCAACAATTATATCAATTTTTTGCCAAGCATATTTTCTTCGTCAATACGCATTTTGTGCGGACTGACGGCGATATTTGTTATTGATTACGCGTTCGGCTTGATATGCGTCGCGTGCGGTTTTGTCATCGCGATGCTTGTTTCTTTCACTCGCAAATATTACAAGTCGGCGCAAAAAAGATGCCTGACAGCTCGCGCAAGCGAAAATAGTTTTCTGCAAGAAAGCATCGAAAACATTGACTCGGTCAAGACTTTGCCACGCAAAGACGCCCTGACAAATTTGTTGGACAGCTATCTCAAAGAAAACAATTCCGCCAAGATAAACCGCAACGCGATTCTTGTCGCGGTCAATGCGATTGTCTTTCTCGCGTTCAACATTTCATTCTATTGCGCGATTATTTTTGGCGCTTTCCGCCTTGTCGAAAATGTGGAATATATCGGCAGTCTCTTTGCGCTTGTCCAATTGTTGCAATTGATAAAGTCGCCTTTCGGCTCGATTATCAATGTTATCCCCAACCTTATTTCGCTTTTTGCGAGCGTCGAAAGAGTAAAACTCCTGTATGACCTTCCGCAAGAAAAAAATAATGTTTGCGATTGCGACAAGTTCAAAAAATTGCAGTTGGACAACATATCTTTCAACTATGGCGAGACAAATTTGCTCAACAATATTTCGTTCGGCGTCACCGCAGGAGAGAAAATTGCTGTCGTTGGCGCGTCGGGAAAAGGCAAGTCAACGCTTGCCAAAATTTTGGTCGGACTGCTTTCCCCTGCGGACGGAAAAATAAAATATACTGCCGCGGACGGACAAACTTTCGACTTTTTGCCACAAAACGTCATCGCTTACGCCCCACAAAACAACTTTATTTTCTCTGGGAGCATACGCGACAATCTTTTGCTCGCCAACCCTTCCGCCACACAAACGCAACTCGAACGGGCTTGCGCAGTGGCTTGCGTGGACGAATTTGTCGACGCGCTCGAGCTCAAACTCGACACACAAATTGGCGAAAAAGGCTATGGACTTTCGCAAGGACAAATTCAACGCGTGTCGCTTGCTCGCGCGCTGGTTGCGGACAAAGACATTTTGATTCTTGACGAAGTTACTTCATCGCTCGACAAGTCAACAGAAAAAAAGGTTTGGGACAACTTGTTTTCTCTTGACAACAAAACGATAATTTTTATCACGCACGCGACACAATTTACCGCCAGTTGTGACAAAATTATAAATATCGAACAATATAATGCAAAAACATCACAAGTCAATTGATTTTTTTGCTGATATGTTATATAATAATTGCATATTTGTTACAAATTGCAACTCGTTGACACAACAGTTGCCGCCACCACAAGCCACCGCAAACTATCGCCCGACAATCGTCGCAAATTGCAACTTTTTGCAACTCAACGCAACTCGTCGCAACCGACCGCGCTACGCGATTACAATTGCAAAAGACTTGAAGTAATTTCAAAATGTAGAAAGGAGAATCTTCTATGAATTACACTATCAAAGACTTGATGACAAGATTGTACAAAAGTCTGTGGCTAATAATTTTGTGCGTTGTGCTTGTTTGCGGGCCGACACTTGGCATTACGCTTGCCACAAACGAACACTATTACACTTCCAACACGAAAATTTATGTAAAACTTGTTACTCCAAGCGGCTCTGTCATCAACCCGAGCGCAGCCACGCTCGAATATGTCAACCAGAAAATTAATGACAGCTTCATTTTGTTGCAAGGTCAAACATATTGTCAACTTGTCGCGGACAAGGTCAACGACGGCGATATAAATATGAAAATTGATTATCAAGCCGTGCAAAAGTCAATTTCTTTCCGCAAACTTGGGGACAAAACAACTTCTGTTATTTCACTTTCTGCCAAAGCCACCGACCCTATTCAAGCGCAATATTTGGCTGACTGCGCGGCGAATGTTGTCAATGACTATTTGACTTTTACCGAATCATTGCTCAACTTCCAAGTCTATGAGACTGCAACTTTGCCGACAAAATATGACAATTCTGTCAATGTTCCGTTGACGGTGCTCATCGCGTTTTTGTTGACGGTTTTCCTTATATCAATGATTATTGTAGTCGTTGATATCTCGAAAGACATTGTCATATCGCACTCTCGCATATCGGAAAACACCCAGCCAAACTCGTTGGAAGTCTTGTCGATTGTCCCGTCCGTCAAGAAAAATGGAGGCAAACTATGAGTTTTAGAAAGCGCAATATTTCTCTCGAAGAAACACTAATTCGCAACAACGCTCAACCTACAAGGGAAGCTTATTTTGTCCTTGCAAATAGATTGGATAACATTTTTGTCGACACAAAATACAAAATTCTTGCCGTCGCAACCGCTTGCGCAGGCGAAGGCGCGACATCAACCGCTTTGAATTTGACCGCCGCTTTCAACCTTAATGGCTCGACGGCGCTCTATATTGATTTGAACCCCGACAACCACAACATTGCGACAAGCTTTGACACAAATGCGCGACCTGTACAAGAAAACTCGGCTATTTCGCCACAAACTGACACAACAAAATGCGACAGCTTGACGGCAAAAACCAGCGACACAACAGCAATACAAAGCGCAAGTGACGAGTTGAGTTGTGGCTCTGACAAAGAAAATTGCGACTGCGCAATGGCAAAATGCAACAACGCGACAATGATACAAGGCGTGAGCAATGCGTTGAGTTGTGGCAAAGATATCAACAATTATATCGTTCACAGCGATTATTTTTCATTCGACATTTTGCCTTTTGGAAGCGCCAGCGTCAATCTCACTCTGCAATCAAAATTGCAACCTGATTGGCTCGCCCAAATAAGCGACAAATATGAATGGCTGATAATTGACTTTCCGCCACTCGACAAAAGCGCCGACATTCTTGGGCTTGCCCCAATTGTCAAAAATGCCCTTGTCGTTACGCGAGAAAATTATTCGCGCAACAAAACTTTGTCTCATCTCAATGAGCAACTTGTCTCTTGCGGATACAAAGTCGTTGGCTGCAATTATATCAAATAATTTTGCACACTCGCAGCCGCGATTAATCAAAAGAATAAGCAAAATGCAATATCGAAAGTATTGCATTTTTTGTTTTTATGCATTATATATTGCGGGTATTGGCATTTTCCATCAACAAACTCAAAAACGCAGAGGTTTTCTTTAATTCCTGTTTAACTCAACCACTCTATAATGATAATGTTATACGCGCGCGATTATTTTACACGCAAAGCGCGCGACTACAAATAAATTTTGACGCGATTACAATTTCTTCGTTTGTTTTGGCGCGATACAAAGGAACAATATGTACAAGGTTACCAATTTGTCACTCACTCTTGGCGGAAATGAAATTTTGAAAGACGTTACTTTTGAGTTGAAAAACAACTTGAATTTTATCGTTGGCGACTCCGGAAGCGGAAAAAGCACCCTGCTCAAAGTTCTTATCGGACAAGAAAAACATTATCTTGGCAGCGCGCTTTTCGACGGAAAAGAACTGCGCGATATGTCACGGCAAGAACACCTTGACTATTTGCGACACGATATCAGCTATGTTGGGCAAGAAAGCAACTTGTTGGAAAATTATACCGTCTTGGAAAATCTCAAGATGATTGAATATCTTGACGGCGAAAAAAAGACTGACGACATCGACCGCGCCTTGAGAATTGTCAAGCTTGTCAACTTGCAAGACAGCCTTGTCAGCTCGCTTTCTGGTGGTGAAAAACAACGCGTCGCTATCGCGCGCGCCTTGCTCGCTCGCCCAAAAGTTTTTGTCGCGGACGAACCAACAAGCGCGATTGACAAGAAAAATGCGTCGCTCGTTTTGTCGGCATTGCAAGCGCTCGCAAAAGACATTTGTGTAATAATCGTCACGCACAACCGCAAAGAGATACCTTTGGACGATTGCGATATTTTCGAGTTGTCGGACGGCAAACTTGCAGTTCTCAACCAAACTCAACAAAAAGTAAGCACAGAGAAAAAGAAAAAAACAAAGCTTGAGGTCTCTCCCCCGACAACACAAAAAAAGAAGTTTACCGCTATTTCTGCGCTCAATGTTTTTTCTTACAGCGCGCAAATCGTTCGCAAAGATTGGAAAAAGTTTGTCCTTACTTTTTGCGTTTTCGCTTTGATAGGAATTTTGCTTTTTGGCGTTTTTTCGGGCGCTTTTGACAGCGTTCAAAGCAGCGCTCTCGCCAAGTTGGAAAGAGAATATGGCTATGGAATTCGCAATATTTCCGTCGTCGGCAACTTCCAAAGCGCGTCTGGCACTGGCGGTGGCAGTGGCGGTTCGAACGAAGTCAAACAAGATATAAGTCAAGTTTATGGACAATACAAAAACGACAATCGCCTCGAATGTTTGCTCTATACCGTCGCCGTCCACAATGGCGAGATTCCGGGCGGCTACGAAGGACCGACCATTACAATTCCTGGCATAACATCAAATTACAAGGTCAAAGGCAGCAACAGCGCTCCAGCTTTTTCCACACTGGTGGCAGGTCGCGTTGTCAACAACGGCGCTCTCGAAGTTATGGTCTCGGAAGAACTTGCGGACAGTCTTGGCGTCTCGCCGAGCAAACTTGTCGGCAAAGGAATCTCTTTTGTGTCCAAAAATTTGAAGGGGCTTTCGAATATCAAAATCGTGGGCGTTATCAGCTCAAGCGAAAAATATATGGACTTTGAGGACAACTTTATTTTTAGTCGCAAGGTCTTGGAAATGACTTTCTCAAAAAGTGAAATGGACAAAAAACCTTTCCTTTTGCGCGCAAAATCGCTCGCTTATGTCAAAGATATATCCGACGAATTGATAGCCGACGGCATCGTTCCGCTTGGCGAATTTACAAAAGTGGAAGACGTGTTGGCAATGAATCAGAACACCTCCAACCTTGGGCTAATACTTACAGTCATAATCGCGCTTATCGCGTGCGGAATTGCAATCGCTTATGAGGTCATTTTCGCCCTGCCACGCAAAAGGCATTATGCTGTCTTGCAAAGCGTTGGCTACTCAAAGTCGAACGTAATACAACTGCTTTCGTGCGAGATATTCTTGCAAACAATATGCTCAATTGGCGTATTTCTCATATTGTCGCCACTGCTCAACCTTGTTTTTAAACTGCTCGGAATAAGCCTTTTCTCAATCTCAATGATTGGAATTGCACTGGCGATTGCGGTCGGGTTGGCGCTCGCAAGACTTGCGATAACTTCACTTGTAATTTGCCTTGGCGACAGCTCAAAACAGCTCAGAAGCGCAAACAAAGATTGATAGAATTTACTTTTGACTGCAACAAAATATGCGTCAATTTGCCTTTGACAAAGCTTTGAACAGCCCGCAAAAGTAAGCAAAAATTGATAGAATAGACTTTCTACCACACATACTATATCGGAGAAATTATGCTAGAATTAAAGAATTTGACAAAAAAATATGGAGAAAAAACCATTTTTCAAGACGCGAATTTTGTTTTCCCCGACAAAGGTCTTGTTGTTTTGATGGGCTCGTCGGGCGCAGGAAAGTCAACGCTTTTCCACCTTATCGGTGGGGCTGACAGAGACTTTGACGGCAAAATAATCTACAACAACTTCGACATATCGCAACTCGACGATGCCAAAATGCAAAATTTCAAGCGCGATTGCATTGGCAATATTTTCCAAAATTACACGCTTATCAAGGGCTACACCGCGCGCCAAAACTTGCAAGTGGCTGACTTTTTGAGAGAAAATTCCGACGAATCACTCGCTTGTGACTTGCTCGCAAAAGTTGGGCTTGGCGCAAAAGCCGACCAAAAAGTGGACACAATGTCAGGCGGAGAAAAACAACGCGTCGCAATCGCTCGCGCGCTTTCTTACAACCCGTCAATCTTGCTTGCCGACGAGCCAACAGGCGCGTTGGACGAGAAAAACACCACGGCGATTATGGAATTGTTGTCCGAGCTTGCGCGCGATATCTTGGTGATTGTTATCACGCACAACGAGGACTTGCGCAAATTTGCCGACATCAATCTTGTCATAAAAGGCAAGCAAATTGTTGTTGATATCGACAAAAAAGCAAAATATCGCAAGTCATACGCCGACAAGCAAAATGCCAACAACGCTTGCGACATTCTCACAAGCAACGCGGCAACTTGTCCTACTTATGAGCCAACAAGCTCGCGCGATTCGCAATTTAATTTTTCTTCCGCAACGCGCCTTGCTTGCCAAAATTACAAAGTTTGGTTTGGCAAACTTATTGTGATAATTTTGCTCACAAGCTTTGCATTAATCGCTTGTTTTTCTTCACTTTTTGCGCGCAAAGCGGTCGAAAACAATATGCAAGACTTCCTTGACAAAAACTCCGCCTATGACAATATGCAAATTTTCACGCGCGATTATGACCAACAATTGTTCGACAAAATGACAAACGACAAGCGACTGCAAGACGTTTTCTATCGCTTTGACATAATGTATTCCGGCGTCAAAATTGGCGACAAAGAAGTGGAAATTTTCCGCAAAAGCCCGACGGCGAATTCCAATCTCGTGTTTGCAAGCGGAAGATTGCCGTCCAACAACAAACAAATTGCGATATCCCCTTCGCTCGCAAAAAAAATTACGCCGAATATCAAGGACGTTCTCGGCAAAAAAATTGCATTTTATTACAAAGACAAAGACGGCGCAAAACACTTTTTCGACCAAGAAATTTGCGGAGTTTTCAACTCAAATTATGACGATTACGCAATCGACAGCGAGATAGAAAAGGAGATTTACGCGCATTCTGACAACGAAAAGCCTATCGGAATATCGGGCAAAATTGTGTCGCAAAACATCATTGTCGACATATCCAACGAATATTCTCAACAAAATTACAAGGTGTTTTCTTGCGCGGAAGAACTTACTATGCTCGACAAAAACTTCCAAACAATCAAACTCGTTTTTCTCATTATGTCAATAATTGTGTTCGTCGCGGCGATTGTCGGAAGTGGCATTCTTGCAAAAAAATATTTGCAAATTCGCCTTGCCGACAAGAAAATTCTCACCGACCTTGGCTATTCGAAACAAAACATCGCTTCGATAACAGCTTGCGAAAGCGCGCTTGTCGGCGGAACAATTCTCTCGATTACGGCGATTGTCGTTGTGACAATTCTTCTCTGCATTTGACAAAAGATTATTCTAAAAAACAAAAGTAGGCGATTGTCGCAAGAACAACCACCTACTTTTTTGATACTTTTTTATTTTTTACTCATATATTTTCTCATATCAATTGCGCACGCGATAAGAATGATTGCGCCCTTGATGATTTGGGTGTAATATGGCTCAATGCGCAAGAATACCAGCGCCGAGTTGATAAGCTGCAAGAGAATTACGCCAATGAGAATTCCCCTGATTTTGCCCACGCCTCCCATAAACGAAACGCCGCCAATTACGCACGCCGCAATCGCGTCCAACTCAAAGCCAATGCCCGTCGATGACGAGTTCGAGCCTACGCGCGCCGACTCAAAAAAGCCAGCCACAGCATAGAATATTCCCGCCAACATAAACACAGTCACAATCGTTTTGAACACGCTTACGCCCGACACTGTCGCCGCCTCAGGGTTGCAACCGACCGCAAACATATTGCGCCCGAACTTCGTTTTGTTCCACACAAACCACATTATTACAGTCATCAATATGGCGAACCAAACAAGATTTTTGAGCCCGAAAAACGAACCGTTGACCAACTCGGAATAAGTCGGGTCAAGCTGTCCAATCGGTTGCAAGTTGTTGCCGTTGAGATTGAGATAGAGCAGGATAATACCATTGAGAATAAGTTGCGTTCCAAGCGTCACAATAAAAGGGTGAATGTGGAATTTTGCCACAAAATAACCATTGAAAACGCCGATAAGCCCCGCCACAACCGATGCGATTAACAATGGAATTAACATATTTACTGGCGAAAACTCGAACATTTTGCCGACTGCCGTTTCGCTTTGCAAAAAGGACGCGCAAATTATCGCGCTCAAGCCCATAATTCTGCCCGACGACAAGTCAGTGCCCGTCAACACAATTATGCCACCGATGCCAAGCGCGACAATGAGCAAAGTCGAGGCGAGCGACATCATTGTTTGAATGTTGTTCCACGACAAAAAACGCGGATTGACAATTTGAACGGCGATTACAAACACCACCATCAAGATATAGAGCGCGTTGTTGAGCAACCAATCGACCACTTTTTTTACTTTTTTCCGCTTTTCCAACTCGCCAAAGTCCTTGAACTTGCGTTGTGGATTTAAGTAAAAAATTTCTTTCATTCGTTGTGGAATTGCGGTAAAAGATGCCAAAATTCCATTCCAAAAGCCGATTTTGTCCTCTGGGCGGGCGACAGCTTCTTGTCCGTTTTGACCGACTTTACTTTCTTCCAAATTTTGGCATTGTTGACTTTTTTGCTCGTCACATTGACAATTTTGCCCACATTGATTTTCTTTTTTACTTTGTTTTTCTTGTCCGTTTTGGGCGGTTGTCGAGGCATTGTCAACAACAATATTTTGATTGTCCGACGGCAAAAAGTTGCCTTCCGCGACTACGTTTTGACTGCCATAAATGTCTTGGTCAACTTCCTTTTCGTCAACAAATTTATCCAAATTCACATCGTTATTTTTTCCTTTTGAGCCCTTCTTGTCCTTCATAATCAATTGCGCGACATTTTTTTATTTGACTTGTTGTCATCAATGCCACGCCCTTATTGCGAATATATTTTACGCGATTGCTTGCGCGTTGCAAGCAAGTGATTGTTTTCTGTTTAATTGTTGTCAACTTGCAAAATTTTAGACAAATTTTTATGCGAGTGTCACGAATTTTCAATTTTAAACTCGCCACATTTTAGACAAACTTTGACGCGAGCGTCATCAATTCTTCTTGCGAAGTGTCTTTTGTGTTGACAATTCCGCTCGCTCTGCCGTTGGACATAACCATAATTTTGTCGGACACGCCGAGCAATTCCGGCAACTCCGACGAGACCATAATGATACTTTTCCCTTGATTGGCAAGGTCGATTATCAACTGATAAATTTCATATTTCGCGCCAATATCAATGCCACGAGTTGGCTCGTCCAGCAACAAAATTTCGGGGCTTTTGAGCAACCACCTGCCGAGAATAACCTTCTGTTGGTTGCCGCCAGAAAGGCTTTTGATAATGGTTTTTTGACTTGGAGTTTTGACGCGCATTGAGTTGATGACCCACGCCGTCTTGAGTTTTATCTTGCGATTGCTTATCATACCGCCCACTCGGCAATCGCCCAGTGTCGCGATAACGCTGTTGAAACTGATATCTTCGACGTCGAAAATTCCATTTGCGCGCCTTTCTTCTGTCAAAAGCGCAAAATTGCACTTGTGCGCCTTGTGAACGCTATACTTTTTCCCGTTGATAACTTTTCCGTCATAAAGAATTTGACCGCTTTCTATTTGTCGAATTCCAAAAATTGTCTCCAACAATTCCGTTCGTCTTGCGCCGACAAGCCCAGCAATGCCGAGAATTTCGCCTTTGCGCAGCTCGAAAGATATGTCACAAACGGTCGGTTGGAATTTTCCACACAAATTTTTCACTTGGAAAATTACTTTTTCTTGCGGAACGTTTGTCTTTGGCGGAAAGCGTCGCGACAAGTCTCGACCGACCATTTCTTTGATAATCGTGCTCATAGCTAGGTTTTTTGCCGAGTGCGTCGCCACCAACTTGCCGTCGCGCATAATCGTAACGTCATCAGAGATTCGCAAAATTTCGTCCATTTTGTGCGATATATAGATAATTCCACAACCATTGATTTTGAGTTTGTCTATTATCGCAAACAAATGCTCGACTTCTTTGTCAGAAAGCGACGACGTTGGCTCGTCCAAAACAAGCACTTTTGCGCCATAAGAAACGGCTTTTGCAATCTCAACCATTTGGCGCGACGAGACCGAAAGCTTTTCCATAATGCTGTTGGGGTCAAGATTTATGTTCAACTCGTCGAAAATGTCTTTCGTTTGGCGATACATCAACGCCTTGGAGACAATTCCGCCACGCGTCGGAAACCTGCCCAACCACATATTGTCCATAATGTTGCGCTTTAGCACTTGATTCAACTCTTGGTGCACCATTGCGACGCCGCTTTCCATAGCTTGTCTGGGAGTGGAAAAATTCACTTCGTTGCCGTTGAGCAAAATTTTGCCACAATCTTTCTGATATATCCCAAACAAGCACTTCATCAAGGTCGATTTGCCAGCGCCGTTCTCCCCCATAAGCGCGTGGACAGTCCCACGCCTTACGGTCAATGAGACATTATCCAGCGCCTTTACACCGGGGAATTCTTTTGTCAAACCTTGCATTTCCAATACGATTTCGTCCATATTCTCCACTCTTTTTTTGCTATTTTTGAATTTTAATTTTGACTTCCCAAGCCACAAACTCCGCTTTTCTTGCGAGTAAGAACTACCGCGCGACAGCTTTGCCGAGCCACACACTCCGCTTTTTTCGCGAGTAAGAACTACCGCGCGACAGCTTTGTCAAGCCACAAACTCCGCTTTTTTCGCGAGTAA
>JAVXBP010000023.1:0-19430 GCA_036659935.1 Clostridia bacterium | reverse complement strand
CAATACTCATCAACTTCTTTGACGCCACAACAGGATTTCCGCCTGATTCTCCTCGACGATAGTTGATATACTTTGTTTGCGGTCCAAGATTGAGAGTGCAACTCTCCATATATCCCGCGCACACCGCTGTAACAATGCCAGTGACGACTGAGTGATTTGTTGCTCCATATTTCTTATCTTTTATATATTTGATTTCGTTTGTTACTGTCAATTCGGAATTAAACTCGAAAACGATGTTTTTCAATTTTCCGTTGCTGCCAATCGCGCCGACAAACATACCAGAATAATATACCCAATCGTCATAAACTGGAGTGCTGCCCCAATCTAGGTCTGTCGGACGATGATTTCCATCGATATTTTTTATTTCAAACTCTTTTGGATCAGGGTTGCCAGCAGTATACATCGGCACAAGCGTTATTTTATATCCGCCACCGAGCAGTTCTTTGTTGAAGTTATATCTGTTCGGTTCTTGTGTCAGCGTGATATTGTTGGCGATAGAGCCCTTTTTCGCATCTGCGTATGCTTTCAATTCTGCGTTTCCACTCGGCGCGTTGCTTGAGATAAATGCGACCAACTGTTCTGGCGTGGAAATGATAACTTCGCCCTGAGAAATTTGAATTCTCAACACAAGATAGTTGCCCAATTTTGCGTGCGTGGTCGCGGCAAGCTCCGTCAATGTGTTTTTCATAACAAAGGTGAGCGTGTCTTTTATTTTCGTACCGCTTTCCAACGTTGTCAAATAGTCGCTTGACGTCTTTGACGCCATCCAGTCGCTGACGTTTGCTCCATAGACAAAGTTCTCGACAGTGCTGTCAGTCTGGACAATCGCGACGAGAGTATATTTTATTCTCACCCCTGCGCCGTCCTCGTTGACAAGCTCGAATTTGTTTATCAATTGATAATGCTTTTCGTTTTCTCCGTTGGTGGTGAACCATTTTACTGCAGAAGTCAAGTCGCTTGGGCTGTGGCGCATATTGACCCACGCTGTGTTTTGGTCAGCGGTAACCGTGCCAAATACTGTCGATTGCTCATAAGTTGTCGGAGTATATTCCACGCTTTCGCTCGCCTTGAACGGCGCAAAGAGCAATGTTTCGCCTTGTTTGTAATCGACCCAAACAATACCCCTGAGATTGGCTTTGTTTGGCGCGTTGAGCACTCTGCCTGCAAACAGCCCGACATAAGCGCCTGCAAATGTGCTGAAGTTGCCATAGAAAGCCACGACAACGTTGTTCATCAATGTGATGTCAAGTTCAAAAGTTTTTGCGCCAATCTTGTATGCAAACGCGTCAGAAGTATCCGCCACTGACAGTTTGCCAGCGTTGGAAGCGAGCCCCACAAAACCGCCCAAATAAACAAATTGGCTTTCTTGTTTTGGAATTGTATTCTTGTTGACTCCCCCGACCATATTTGGCGACGAAGCGTATTCTTTGCCGTTGACAAGTCGCGCGTAGCTGTTGCAAGTGATTTTGCTCGCAATGCCACCGCCCGAGAAACCGATTGCTCCGCCAATTGCGCCCACCGCGCTGGTTGCGCCACCTGTCAAGACGTAAGTCGTCGTCACTGTGAGTTTTGTAGCGCTGTTGACAAGGCTTTCTTTGTGTGTCGAAGTGAAGTTGATATTCGAGATTGTCGCGCCCGTGTTGTTCGCGCCGACGCCTGCGCCGTTGTTGATTCCGACCAGTCCGCCCACGCCTGCAAGCGAAGAATAAGTCGCGATAACTTCGACATAAGTTGTGTTTGCGACAACCGCCGTTGAGAAAGTCTCGCGTGTGATTCCCGTACCGCTTTTTGTCCATATCTCGCCGTTGTTTATGCCAGCGATACCGCCCACGCCAACGTTTGCGAGCATACCTTTGACAACAAGGTTGTTTTGATTGATATTGTAAGAGATATTGTTGACAAGTTCTTTGTCATTGCAACCGACAAGTCCGCCCACCGCAAGCGTAATGTTCGCGTTGGTCGCCACTGTGGAAGTGATTGTTCCGTTCATTGTCGCCGACAAGTTGGAAGAAGAAATAATTCCGCTGTTTACGCCGACAATCGCGCCAATCGCGACGTCAAGGTCAGTGAAAGCAACGTTGAGTCCGTTCATTGTGACATTGAGATTTATGTTTGTAATCTCGCCGAAGTTTTGCGCATAGAGTCCGCCGATTGCCTTGCGATTGGTCACGCCTGCGGCGATTTGTTCTGGCGTAAGCGTGCGCGTATCAACGCCTGCGGCGATTTGTTCCGCCGTAAGCGAGCCTGAAATATTCACATTGAGATTTGCGCCGTTGCCGTCGATTTTTCTGCCTGCGACAAAAACTCTGCTCGCCGTGACAGGCAAGTCAATCGCAAGCGCGGTCGCGTTGGCGTTGATTGACAAGTTTTTGCTGTGGTTTGCGACAAGCGAAGCGCCTTGATATTGCGAGCCCAAGATAAAGCCCTTGATATCTTCCGCCTTTGACGTTTGGAAGTCCCAACCGAATTTGTAAGTGATTTTTGGAAGAATATTGCCACCAGCCGTCGCCAATGCGTTGCCAAGCGATTGACAATCACCGCTGTTTCTGTCGAGCGCGATTTTCTTGTCAGCGCTTGTGATAGTTTTGCCAAAGTTTGTGACAACCGATTCGCTCACCGCTGTGTTTTTCAACTCAACGACGTCCGCAAAGTTGAACACCAACTTATCTTTGTCGCCAGCGCTCAACCAATAAGTGATAAGGTCGCCAAAGACAGCGCCGTTTTCTGTCAAAATGTCAAAGTCGTCATATGCCACAATGTGAATCGTGCCACCTGTTGACACGTCGCACTTTGCGCCAATAGTAGTGTTTACGCGACCGAACATTGACAGTCTGCCGTTTGAATCGTTGTTGAATTTTGCATCGTCTTTGAGACCATTTGGGTTGTCAGCCGTTGGGTTTGCGTTGTTTTTGATTGCGACCTTGTCGCTTGTGAGATAATCGACATAGACAATTCCGCTCATTTGTGGGTTCACGTTATCAATTTTTTCTGTGCTTGATGAGATTGAGCCTGCGATATAACCGCGACTGCCATTGTTATTTCTCAGTCCATTACCGCTCGCTGTCACGCCAATGCCACCTTTGACAACAACTTGAATCTTGTCCAAGCTTGCTGTGACTTGATTGCTCGCGTTGCGATATGGCGACAGTGTAATTCCGCCAAAGGTATTTGCGCCGTCGTTCGAACCAATGCCGACCAAACCGCCGACAAAAGCTCGCGTTGACGCGCCAATCTCGCCCGAAAGGACTTGCAAAGCGTTGTTTGCAAGCACTGTTGTCATTGCGATTTGACCGCCGTCATTCGCGCCTGCGACAAGCCCGACCGCGAGTTCGCCCGCGCTGTGAGTCTCGATTATATTTCCGCTGTGAGACAAATAGTCCACGTCGGCAATGACGCCTTTGTTTACGCCGACAAGCCCCCCGACAATGCCGTTTGGCGATGTTTGGAAGCTTTCTTTCGCGATATAATTTTGGACTGTAATATTGCTAATTTTGTTGTTGTTTATGCCGACAAGACCGCCGAAAACATAGTTCGCGTTTGCGCTGCCGATTTGATTTGTGATTGTTGTAACACCGCTTGCAAGTTGGATATTCACCTTTGTATCTTTCCAAATGCCGTTGTTTGTGACAAACAAGCCTGCGCCAATGGCGTAAGTGTTCCAATGCGCGTCAGTGTTTGTCGCGGTGGCTGTTATGCCTGCGCGATTGAGCGTTATGACAAAGTTTTTGCCGTCGAGAATTCTTCCAGCTTGCAATTCGAGACCTTTTTTGACACCGCCAAGGTCATATTCCGCGCTCCAACCTGTGAGCTCAAGGTCGTTCTGCAATTCGCCCATTGTGGCGATTTGCCACACATAATTTGGGCTGTCCACGCCAAGCAAAAAGTTGTTCAATTGATTGTCTGTTTTGATTTGATTTGCGACTTGAGTATGCAACCACAACAGCTTACTTTTCGCTCCGCTCGGCGCGTTCATAAGATAACTGTTAGGAATTGTAAACGCTCCCATTGCCGCTGTCGCGATATCTGAGACGACCGAACCATTATATTTGGTAATCGAATTCAATCTGAGAATGAGATCTTTGTTATAAGTAAAACTTATGTCGCCATTGGTCTGCCAAGTGTGCTCGAGCGCCATTTGGTCAAAGACTTCCGCCCTGCCAACGCTTGTTTCCACCAACACACCCAGCGCGTTTGGAATGTAATTTGGGACGAATGTTGCGCCTGTGCCAGTCCAATGTGACAGCGCGCCATAGACGCTGATTTTGTTTGGAATGTTGGTAGTCGCGCCACACGCAAAGTTGTCGAGAGCCTCTTTTCCAAACTGATTTGTATGGACATATACGACATTGAGCGTGCCCCTTTTTGTGACCGTGTTGTCGCAAGCGATTGCGCCCGTGCCAAAGATTACTCCGATATAACTCTTGTTGACAACGCTCGCGCCACTGCCGACACCGCCGACAAGTTTACCCAAGAAGTTGTAATAAAGTTTGTTTACGCTTGTGACTTTTTTCAACTCGTAATACAAGCCGTCTCTGACAACGTTTGGCGTAACATTTGTGTCAAGTCCGCCGATTTCTATTTGCGCGTCCATAAGGTTTATCACGCCGACAAAACCGCCCAAGTAGCCAAACACGCCATTTCCACCGCCGAGATTTGCGATTTGTCTCTCAAATTCGCCATTCAAGGTGAGTTCGTCAAGGCTACCGCCGTTTTGCATACCGACCATTCCGCCAAGAATTTGTGGCATAGTTTGGTCATTGACCACAAGATTTGTTTGCAAGTTTGTGGTGATATTTGTGAGACTTCCGCTGTTGTAACCGACAATTCCGCCGATTGCGCTTGGGTGTCCGTTGATTTTGTTCTGTGATTCCGTGTCGAAAAGATTGCCGACTGTCCCAACCGAGCTCGACGTAAGATTGAATGTCAAATTCTCCAACGCGCCACAATTGACAGCGACAAAACCGCCCACAAAACTGCGCCCGAAGTTGTTGATATTGATATCGAATTGTTTGTAATAATTTACAAAATTGCACGCTGTTTTGTCATATGCGACAAACGGCGTTTCATATTCAAAAAGCCCCTTTGAGAAGTTGGTTGACAACTCAATCGCAAAAGTTCCGCCCAAGAGTTTTTTGGTGTTTCTGACGACGATAGCTTTGTCAAAGTTGGCGTTTATGACGATATTGTTTGCAAGCGTTGCATTCTTTGCGCCAGCGATATATCTTTCGTTATTATCAGCAAACTCACCGCTCAAGAATACGCCCAAGTCTTTTGCGCTCGCAACTGTTATGTCATAATCGAGCTGAACAATCAGCCTGTTTTCTCCCGTATCCGCCTTTGCGTTGCCTTGCAAATAATCGTTCGGAATAGTAAGAACATTCCCCGCAACATATGATTTCGCCGTCTCGCCGTCATTGCCAGCCTTGCGGTTGAAAGCGATTGCGTTCAATGTCTTGCCTGCGTAATTACCTTTGAGAGTGTACGTCACAACAAGGTTGTTACTTGACCAAGCATAAGTCGTGTCAATCATGCCACGCGCAACAAATTTTGTGCGCTCCAGCGAGTTGTCTCTGACTTGCAATCTCGCTCCTGCGACAACGTCGCGTTGAGCGATTGTCGGCGCGGTGGAGTAATATCCAAACACGCTCGGGTTTCCGCTCGGGTCGCCGTTCGCGCTTGTGTAAGTCATATTTTCCGCTTGGCGATTTTCGTCTTCCCAAACGATATTATTCAGCAGTTTTCCGCCCGTCCAAACATCGCTTATGCGACCTGTAACAATGCCTTTTCCGCCAACGTTGTTGTCAGTTACAAGATTGTCAGCCTTGACAAAAATGTTGGAAAATTCGCTTGTTTTTATTCCAAAAGCGCCGATTGACGAGGCATTCGAGCCGATTGTCGCGCCAAAGCCAAGCGCTCCGCCGACATAGTTTGAGCCACTTGTATTAGCGTTGAAAGAGCCGATTTTCCCTGCGAAGTCAACCTTGCAATTGTTGATTGTTCCGCCATTTGCCACGCCGACAATTCCGCCGACAGCCGATATCGCGAAAGAATTTTTTGTCGTCGCCGTGTTGACCGTCAACTCAGCCGCCGACGCGCCAAACGAGTTGACAAAGGTGATTTCGCCATCGTTTATGCCGACCACTCCGCCCAAGAAAACGTCCTTGTTCGGGCTTGCGGTGAGCGAGATAACGCTCATTGACGACACTGATACGCTTGCGATTTGTCCGTTGTTTTTGCCTGCCAACAAGCCATAAGCCACGTTGGCGGTTTGTCCGCTCGCGTTGACTGTCGAAGCTTGTGGAATGACAAGAACGTTGTTTATTTTGCCATAGTTTTCCGCGACGAGACCGCCACTTATCGCATAATTTGCTCCGCCTATCGCATAGGTGTTGCAAGCGAAGTTGGTCGCGTTGAGTCCAACATACAATGTCCAGGTTGCGCTCGCTCCGTTGAATGTCGAATATGTAGGGAAAATTGCGTTGGAAGTGTTTTGCGCCGTCGTAACATTTGCGCTCAACGTCCCGACAATTTTTTTGCCGTTTCCAAAATATTTCCTGCCAACAAAGTTGGTCAAAGCGGTTGTGTCGCCGATTGTTGTCGCGTTGACAGCTGTCGGTGTGACCACAAGAATTTTGAATGTCAAATTTTGGTCGGTTGTATGTCCGCCCACGCCGTTTGCGACTTTTCTTCCATAATAGTTGTTTGCAGAGTCTTTGCCAGCGTCGAACGGCACAAACTTCGCCACAAACTCAGTTTCTTCTGCCGAAAGAACTGCTTTTGTCCACTCAATTCTCCAACTTGGCTTGACGTCGCTCGCGCCATTCAGTCCGCCATAATTTGGTGAAAAACCGAAGTTTCTCGTCCCCTTATAGAAAGTGACTTTGCTCAAATATGCACTGTCAGCGAGCCCTGCGAGATAGATAAAGTTGTAATTGCTTCCGTCCAAGTCGGTGTAAGTGTCGCGTTCAAACTTGGTGTCCAAGAATTCTATCGTCGTTTGCGCCCTGTCAACGCTTACGGTGCCAGTGACTTTGTCAGAGATTTTGTCGGTGATATTGTTGATATAATAATTGTCCTTGTCAACAAGATTGACTTCCCATTGATAACTGCCAGCGTTTTTCCAGCTGTCGTCTTTTGAGTTGTCGAGATTGGTTTTGCTGTGGAATTTCACTGTCGAGCGACTGGCTGTTTCCGCGCCCGAGAATTCTTTCCAAACGGAGCTTGCTCCGCCACTTGTCCAGCCTGCCACGTCATAACTGCCGTTTGCTTTTGTGGCGAACGTCACCGCCGCGACTTGAGCGCCGTTTTGGAAAAAGCCGTCCAAAGTATATCCGCGCAATTCCACCGTGTTTGCGTTGAAAACTTGCGCCGTTTGCGCTTGCGAAGTGAATGTTATTTGCCTTTTTTCTATCTTGAAATTTATGATTTGCGCGTCAAAACGCACGTTGTTGCCAAGGTTGAGCGTTGGGAATATCGCCGAATATTCTCCTGCCAAATAAGGCGCGTTATATCCCGACGGAAATGTCAGTTTTGGTCGCGCGTTTATCACCGTCACATCGGAAGTTTTGATATCGACATATTGCAGTCCACCGCTATAATTTGCGAGCAAGAAAAGATATGATTTGACTTCCGCGACAGTTTTGCCAAGTTGCCCAGCGACAAGCGCATATTGCGCGTCGTTCAGCTTTTTGTTGCCGACTTCGCCGACAAGCCTTGACAAAATGAGCTCCATATCCACCGACTTGTCGCCATAGATCAATTTGTCGCCAGGCGCGCCCGTGAGATAATTTGCATAATCAAGGTTTTTGAAACCGAATGTAATCGGGTTGATAGTGATATTGAGTGTTTGCGCGTTGACTTGTGTCGGGAATTGACTTGCTGGCAAGAACGTGACAATGCGATTGCCGTCGTTCATCAACGCATAGCCCCACTTCAATTGTTCGCTGTTTGGCTTGACAGTATATGTTCCGCATTGCTTTGTCTCGTCAACAGTATAGACTGGGCGCGGTTGCGTCGCCGTGCCAGTGCGTTGGACAAAGTCAATGTTCCAAGATGTGGAGTTGCTCAGCACTTTTTCCACTTTGTTGAAACTTCCGTCATAAGTGTTGTTGTAATAGACTTTCTCTGCCCCAAGCACAAGGTCGGTGTTGTTCACTCGCCACTTGAGCGTATTTCCGCCGTCAAAGTTGACATTGTTGAATTCTTTTGCAAAAGTTTGTCCGCCTGTCGCCGTCAAGCCATGTTGCGCCGCATTGTTTTGCATGAGATCGGGCGAGAAGTAGCCATATACTCCAGTCTCATGAATTTTCAACTCGTTGCGCACGTCATTGTCTTCTGCGTTCAAGTTTGATTTTGGAATGACAACCGTTTTATAATTTTCCAAGTCCATCGCGTCAGCGACTCTCACAAGCACGTGTCCAGGCGTGCCAGTTGTGCCAGGAGTAGCCATATCGAACCACCCAAAACTCAATGTCTTGACAAACGCGCTGTTAGCCTTTGTGCTGTCATAGACAGAAGTATTGTTGTTTTTCAACTTCACCCACATTTTGCCTGCGTTGTCATCCAAAGCGTTTTTGTCCCAGCCAACGTCAACAATTTGCGTGCCAAGAAGTTCCGGATCGGTATTAACAGTTGTGTTGACAGTTGTTAAGTCATAGAATTGTGTCCCATACCTTGTATTGTCAATCGGATCTACACCAAATATATTACTACCGCAATTCATTACATTTTTGATAAATACTTCATTTGAAGCATTGCCCACATTGTGCGTTTCCCCCGCGATATAACCATTCCACTTATCACCATTAATAGTGCCACCGCACCAATAAGGATCTCCTGTAAATTTGCTGAGAAAACCATCTATATATACAGTCGACGATTGTTTCCCAATCACCATTCCGCGACGAGTGTCAGAATGATCCGTCGCATTTTTATAATAGTTATCAATTCCAAAAACGCCATTGCCCGTCAAAACAATATTGCGAATATCTGTTGTCGCAAGCGTTTCACCAATAAATGTGCCGTGGAAAATATAATTCCAAGTATTTGCTTTCGTGACAAACCAAGAGTTCTGTGCAAGATTGAATGTGCAGTTGTAAATGCGAGAGTTGTCCCCCGTTGTCGCGCCTGCAAAACCGCCGCTCACCAAGTTATTGTCATTTTCACCTGCCCAATCAACAAAAAAAGCTCTGCCCCAAGCATCTGGTCCTGTCTCGTAATTTTTGTTCGCCTGGAAGTCAATCTTGCAGTTACTTATCAGCCCACCATTGAGCTTTCCAACAAAAAGCCCTGCGTATACATTTCCTTTGCTGTTTATATTCTTATCTCTCTTTGCAAAGCGAAAAACATTGTCACTCCAGACCGTAGCATATGGATTGTTGGCTATCACTGTAAGATTGCGAATTACACCGCTGCTTTCAAGTGTCTCAACAAGACCACCACTGTAAGTCTTTGACTTTTCAGAAGTGCCGTACATTGTGATTGTGTGACCTGCTCCGTCGAGAATTCCGCCAAAAGTTACGCTACTGCAAAAGCCCGGCGTCGCATTGGAGTTGCCTGAGATATTCACGACAATATCTTCAACTAGGATAAAATTGTCGTTCATTGTTTTTGAGCCGGAAAATGCGGTTGCAAAAGTAGTCGACGTTTTTGTTTTGCCACCAACGGTGACACTTTTGACAGTGTTTGCGATAAATTGATAATTTGTCCCACCTTCATTTCTGACAGCGTCGTCGAGATAAGTCGCGGACACAACGCCGTTTTCGGTTACGTCATTCGCGCCACTCGGGACACTTGCCATATTCTCAATGACAATGTTGTTCTCAGGAAGTGGCTTTGATTGGAAACAAGAAAATGCAATGACGACGCCCATAAGTATGAGCGCGACAACGGCGATGATAGCGGTAAAAATTTTCTTGTTGTTTTTTGTCATTTTGTTCCCTTTCTTGTCATATTTGCTTGATTTGATTTATGTTCGGTTGATTTTTCTATTTGTTTTGTTTTTGTTTTATTTTTTATTTACTAAAAAATTATCCGACAGAATATAACACAACTATTTTTGAATAAATTATACGGTTTCTTGAACGAACGGTAAGTGCCAATCTTCCGTTGTAGTACCGACAAAACTGATACGCAGTGAAGTTTTCGATTGGTCGGTAAAGGTCTCCCTACACGCCGACGACAAATAAGGCTTCTCGACGCCGTTATTCGCTCGCCAACACGCTCAAATTTGGCTGGCTTCGACGGTCATAACCACCCTTATCTCCTTCGCCATTGGCGGAAGAATTTCGTCCAACGCGTTGAGCTTTACAAACATTATGACGCTACCGCTTTTTGGGGCGGCGATTGAACCGATGTTGAAAGACATCTTGGTCAATGTGGCAATGGTATGCATATTTGCAGGCGGAGCGACTGTGTTGGCTTCGACGCCGTCGGCGACATTGGCAAAGCCGAATTGCAGAACGCTGTCCAAATATTTTGCGTTGACGGAATCTGACGGCAAGATAGAATTGTCTTTTTGCTTGTAGGTCAATTTTGTTGTCTCGATGTGCATATTTGGATAACTCGTCTCTGACGTGCTGTAAGTCAGGACGAATCTTGCGACAGCGCCGTCTTGCTCGACAGTGAAAGAGTTGTCCGCTTTGGCGGTTTGTGGTTGAAGAATTTGCGCGGCGTCGTTGTAGCCGATTGTAAAAGATATGATATTTTCTGACTCAAGGTCAATGCGCGTGACTGCATCGCGATTGGAAAAAAACGCAAAGGTGCTGATAGCCGCCATAAGAACGACGACAACAACAATTATAGAAAGTGTAGCGATTGTTTTTTTCATAGTCCCCCGCGATTTTTGTCAAATGTTTTGTCAATTGCTTTGTTGATAGTTTTGCCAATTACATTGTCAAGTGTCTTGCCATTTTTTTGTCAAATGTTTTCTCGACAATTTGTTATCAATTGCCTTATATATATTATATAAAGTATTGCGCGCATTGTCAACAGCAGTTCGCACTTTTTAGTGATTTTTTTGTCAATGTTTTTTTGCAAGAAAAAACGCTCCAAAAGTCACTTTTTGTCACTTTCAAGCGTTTTCAAGACGATTTTTACGATTTTTGCATTTAACAAACATTAAAAGCATTTAACATACCTTAAACATACATTATTATAACCAGCAAACACCACTTTATGCCTTAAAGTTTCCTTAAGATTTTGCGGTTTTTTTGCATTTTAGTTATGGAATTTTTCTAGAAAATTATCGTTTTCAACAACGGGCAAGACTGGAAACAATCTTTGTTGATTGTCACGCCAGCGCGATTTGCGAAGTTGACAATCGCGAGATTTTGGCAATAACTGAATGACACTCCTGAGATTTGTGTGATTGACGCAGGAATGACAAGCTCGGTTATGTTGTTGAGCAACGGGAATTCTTCTGGCGATTGCATATTGATTT
The DNA here is from genome assembly GCA_036659935.1 of Clostridia bacterium. Lineage (GTDB taxonomy): Bacteria > Bacillota > Clostridia > Christensenellales > UBA3700 > JAVXBP01. The sequence continues at coordinate 7,990 of JAVXBP010000023.1, read as the reverse complement.
TTGTTACGTTTATGTCTCTGAAAACCGTCGAAAACACGCTGATTTTTGCAGGAATTTCCAAAGGTTCGAGCTCGCCCAACATTCCGCTATAGCCGATTGCGACAGCAAAAAGTGGCGAATTGAAGTCAAATTCGCTGTCCGTCACGCCGTCCAAATAGTCATTTTGCAAGGCGGAAGAATAGACAAACGCGCCTTTGTTGCCGTCGGCTTTGTCGCGAAATTCGACATAGAAAAATTGATTTTTGTCATTGTGAATCTCGAATTTGAGATATTTTTGCGTAGGGTTTGGATATTGAACTTGCCCCCAATTGACTGGCAAAAGTCCGCTGCCCGTCCACATTGCATAGCTCACTCCGACAAGCGAAACAATGAGAAAAATTGCCAAAACAACCGTCACCACAAAGGCTGTTTTTGGCATAAATTGAGCTGTTTTCGCCGAACTTTTCTTGCGATTTTCTTGATTTTCTATAACATTTTGGTAGTTTTTTGTGTTGTTTTCTTGATTTTTTTCAATATTTTTTTGATTTTCTATTCTTGTTTTTTGACTTTCTTTTTGATTTTTTTCTATGCTTTTTTGATTATTTTCAATGTTTTTTTCGCTTTTTTCGTTCACTTTTTGCGACATTGTCACATTTTGCAAAGTGTTTTTTTGACTTTCTATTTGATTTTTTTCGATATTTTTATTAATATTTTCGCTTTTTTCTATGTTTTTTTGCGAATTTTCCGCGAGATTTTTCTCACGAATTGTGTCATTGCGAGGCATTTTTTCTTTACGCATTTCTTGCCTCCTCGCCGTGCAATCTCAGCGCAAAGCTAAATGTTGACCCCTTGTAAGCTTGACCGCCAAAGTCAAAAGTTCTGTGCGAGCCGTTTGCGTTTGTGCCATAATAGCCCAACATAATTTTGACAGTATGCACTTTGCATTCTTGGTGTTTGTCCCAGACTTCCTTGTTGGCAGAGCCATAGAGAAAGCGCATTGGTTGAGCGATTTTTTGCGGTGCGTTGTAGACATTTCCGTCCTTGTAAGCGTATTGCATATTGAAGTATTCCGCCACAAACGCTTTTTTGATAACGATATATTCCACCTTGTCACTCACGTTGAGAACAATCATACCCTTTTTCGAGGCATTTCCCGCAAGATTTTTCGCGGAAAATTTGATAGTTGTGTCGGCCGCGCCGAGTGGTCGATAATTGCCCATTTCGTCGCGATAATAGCCGTCAATGCCGAGCGTGTCATAAGCCACTTCTTCGCGCGCGCCGAGATAATCATTGACATTTACCGTCGACGCTGACTCGCCAAAAACCGATGCAATCGCTTCGTTTGGCGGAAGTTGGAAGATTGGGCCAACCTTGATTGCGACATAGTCATATTCCACATACATATCGACGTTTGTCGCTCCGAGCACCTTAAAAGTCGTGTCGAATTCCGCCGTATATGGCGCGTCATTGTTGGTATAAATTGCTCCGTTCGCGTCATAACCGAGTTGACCGTTATATTTTGGGATATTTTTAATCGTGTTTGTATCGAGCAAAACTTCCGTATATCTTGTCAAAGTAATAGTCGCGGAAAAGTCGACGCGCATAAATTCCGAGTACCAAGCGTAAGTTCCGCCAAGCACTGAGATTAACAAAATGATTGCGATGACACCCATCGTTGATTTTGCGCCTTTCATTCTCCCTCCTACTTTCTTTTTTTGTAACACTTTTTGCATATTTTGTTACGATTTGTTGCATAATTGCGATTGTTTGCGATATTTTGCTACAATTATTGCATACTTCGCAAGATTTTTTGCATATTTGTAATACTTTGTTGTATAATTGCGATTGTTTGCGATATTTTGTTGTATATTTTTCTCGCCTTTCGCGAACTGTATGTCACATTTTACTTTTTTATACAAATATAGTTGTATAATATCGAATTTCTATACATTTTGATTTGATTTTTTCTATTTTTCTTCTATATCCGCATTTTCCGCTTTTTCCGCTTTTTCCGCATTTTCCGCTTTTTCCGCATTTTCCGCTTTTTCTTGCGCGAGATGTTCTTTGATATCGTTGACAACAAGCTCAACCGCCGCGTTTTCGTCTCCGTCGTCATTGTCCAACGAGAGTTCTACGCTCAAGTTTTTGACAGCAAGTTCGATTGCCGCGTTGTTGTCCTGATTGACATTGTTTTTGCCGACGTTGTCTTGCGCGAGTTGCGCGTTGATATCCTTGATTGCGAGTTCGATTGCAAGCTTCTTTTCTTTGTCCATTCTTTCTTTTTCCGCCTGCGACTTTGCCTTGACGATATTGACGATTTGGACAACCAATATCACAAAAAGTGGCAAAATAATGACAAGCACAAAGCCATACCACTTGCCAATAAAGTTGACAAGCCCCCTTATCGGCGCGGAATTTGTAACGACCACTCCGCGAATATTTTCGAGCGGAATATCGACGTTGTCGGGCGCGGAATTGTTGTCGCCTTTGGTTGTGACAACCCACTTTCCGTCAGCGTTTTGGAAAGGCGCTTTGAGCACTCTGTGCGTAACATTTTTGCCGACGATAGCGCTGTTTGAAAAGCCGTCTGGCGCGACAAAAGTGATAATTTCGCCCACTTTGTAATCATATTTTGTGTCAGTATCCTTGCAAATAAGCACGTCGCCTTTCTCGATTGACGGCAACATTGAGTCCGTTTGAACGGTATACAACCGCAAGCCAAAAAGCGAAGGCTCTTTGTGCATAGCGAATTGAACGATAACCAACACCAAGCAAAGAAAAACGAATGCGAACAAGACATAGCCTATCGCGGAAAAGATTTTTCTAATAGTTGATTTAGTTGATTTTTCTTGCGCGCTTTTTGTCATTTATTCCTTTGGCTCGGCTGTTTTTTCCGCCGTCTCGGCTGTTTTTTCCGCCGTCTCGGCTGGCTGTTCTTGTGGCTCAACTGTCGATTGTGTATCGGTTTTTTCTTGTATGTTTTCTTCTACCGCTACCGCCGTTTCTTCGATTTTTTCTTGTGTATTTTCTTCTACCGCTACCGCCGTTTCTTCGGTTTTTTCCGCTTTATTTTCGGTTGTTTTTGCCACTGTTTTTGGCTTTTTAACAACTTTTTTGACTTCTTCCGTTATCGCTTTTTCTTCGGTTTTTTCTGCGACAACATTTTCTTGCGGTTGCTCGGTTTTTTCGATTGTTTTATCTTCGCCACTTTCAACTGCTTTTTCTATTGGCTTTTTGGCAGTCTTTTTTGTTGCAGTTTTTGCAACTTTTTCTTCGACTTTGTTCTCTGTTTTTTCTTCGACTTTCTCGGCTTTTCCGTCGGCGGTTTCGGTTGATTTTTCTTCGACTTTCTCGGCGGTTTCGCTTTCTTTGTCGGCGGTTTCCTTTTCTTTCTCGTCGCTTTCGTCGCTTTCGTCGTCGTCGCGAATATTTTCCAACTCAAGAATGCGTTTTTCGCTTTCCGCCTCAAGGTTGTCGATATCTTCCGCGTTGTCGTCATTGTCGGCGGTCGCCTCGGCTTTGGCTTTCATTTCGGCGTTGATTTCGTCCAACTTGCCTTCGAGAACTTTGGAGATTTCGTCCTCCAACTTATTCATTCTTTCTTTTTCTTTTTCGACTGATTTTTCCAAGACAACTCTTTCTTTCTCAATGATTGCGGTTTTCTTGTCAATCGAGCGTCTTATCGCATCCATTTCTTTGCGCAATTGTTTGATAAGAACGTCCTTGTCCAACTGCTCGATTTGAGCGCGGTCGGTCATTTCTTTTGTCTCGTTCTGGGTGGCTTTCAAGCGGAAGTCGACCAAAACTCTGTCGATAGCCTTGTTAATTCTTGCAATTTCCGCCTTTGACAGCGTCGTATCTTCGTCGGTGCGTTGGAACAAATTGCGAGTTTCCGCCAGCACTTCTGTGTTGTCCGGCAAGTCGACATCGTCGTCGCTTTCTTCGTCTTCTTTGTTTTCGGTCGGCGAATCTGGTTGGTCGCCTTCTTCCGCGCCACCAGTTTGTTCTTTTTCTTTTCCGCCTTCGTCGCCTTCGTTTCCGCCAGTTTCTTCTGTGACTTGCTCGTCGGAAGCATTTTGTTCTTGTTCGGCTTCTTTCTCGGCGTTTTCGGCTTGTTCTTTGTCGACCTGTTCCTTTTTGGCGTTTTCGGCTTGTTCTTTTTCTGCTTGTTCTTTTTCCGCCTGCGCCTTGTCGATTTCGTCGATATTTGACTCGCTGAAAAAGCCCTTGTCTTCGACATTTCCTTCGACAAGACCTTCCATAAGCAGCGTGCCCATACAAATTGTATCGGTTATTCCCACGCCGAGTTGCTCGTCGATTGGGACAGCTTTGACGTCATTTTCGACGTTGAAGCCCATTTTTGAATAACTCTCGACAAACTGCCAGAGAACGAGCGCGCGTTTGAAGTCGGTGTTCTTAAGAATAACGTTTGTACGAGTGATTGGCGGACGAACTGCCGCTGAGTTGACCATTTGTTTCGCGAATGGACTTCCGAGAAAGTCCGAGACAATTCGTTGCATTTTTGCGATGCGTTCGATGACGGTCATTTCTTCGTTGTCCATTGCTTTGACTTCGTCGATAGGCAGTGACGCGATAAGTTCCAACTTATAGAAAACGCGAGTTTTGCCCGTAAAAAGTGACGTGTCAACATTGAGTTCGAGCACGTGGTCGTTGACATAAGCCGCCTTGATAGCGTCCATACGGCGAGTTATAAAAGCCGACAAATTTTTGATTAAGGTATAAATAAATCTGTTCTCATATATCTCGAAACTTTCTTCTTTGGTCGTGTTGAGAATTTTGTTTGGCGTAACCATTCCGTCTTTGTCAACGCTGGATATCAAGTTTGTGTGTTGCGCCAAGTGCTTGACCGATTCGGTTGAGATTGCGCGCGCAAGCGAGATATCGACGATATCTTCTTCGATAACGATAAATTTTCTTGGATTGCGGACGATATTGTCAAGGTTTGGCAAGGTGTCTTCGATGATATTGACCCATTCAAGGTCAAAAACCTTGTTGCGCACTTTTGTGTTGAGCTTGACGATTGGTTTTGCCGCCTTAAGTTTTTTGCAAAAAGTAGCATAAAAGGCATCCGATGCGAGCATCGAATTTATACGCGAGATATATTTATTATATTTTTCTCTATCTTCGTTCATAATTCCCTTCTATCACTGCGACTTTTAGAACAACTTCTTCAATCTTTGGAGATATTCTTTTGATTCGCTCATATTTTCTTCGCCAAAAAGCTCCGAAAGATATTCAATCAAGCCGTCGATTTCGTCACGAATATAGCCCAAGTTCAACGACTCGAATTTTCTCAAAATTTTGTTTGCGAGAACATAGTCGATACCGTCGATTTCCGTTCCGCCACAGCCGACATAAACAGGGACGAACTCTTTGAGCTGTTTGACAATACGGTTACCAAACGCAAGACGGAAGTGTTCGATAACATAGTCGTCAAGGGTGCTGATTTTGTCGATGACTTCTTGTTGAACCTTGTGGTCTTGTTGCGCCTTGTGGAAAAGGTCCTCAAGGTGGGTGTTGGAGATATAGAGTTTCTCGGTCAAAGGCGCCTCGAAAGGCACGCCCTTGCTGTTGATATTGATTGGAATAGCGCGGTCATAAACCTTGTCTGAGATTGCGAACGTCGAGTCATCGTTGTTCGCCGTGCCGATAAACCACATATTTTCTGGCAGTTGGAAACGCCCCTTGACGACGTGTTTTGGGTCGCCCGGCCAGCCACTTGGGACAAGGTCGACGATCCAGCTTGCGCGGGACGGCATTTCGAGAATGGACAGCATTTCTGCAAAGTAATATTCGACGCGGGCGATGTTCATTTCGTCGAGAACGGTCAAATAAACGTTGTTGTTGCAGGTTGCCTCATACATTTTTTTGAGAACTTCGGTCTCGTTGAAGCGTTTTGTAAATTCGTTGAAGTAGCCAAAAAGCTCCGTTCTGTCACGCCAAGACGGCTGAACGGAAGCGATTGTGGTCGGGTTGTCAAGAAACTGTCCGACAGCGTAAGGCAGGGACGTTTTACCAGTACCAGATATACCTTGCAAGATGAGCAATCTCGTGGTCGCAAAGCCCGCAAAGAACAGTCTGATAACGCGTTTTTGATAGAAAAGGTGCATATTGGCGCACGCAAAGTCGCGGAAGCGGTCGCAAAGTTGTTCGAGATTGATTTCGTCGTCATAGACAGGCGGAACATAATTCTCATAAAGTTTGTCGATTTCCGTAAGCTTGTAGAAGCGACTCTCGCCAGTGAATTCTTTCTTTTCTTCGCCGTCCTCGTCAACAAGGTTGCCGTTTTCGTCGACGGAAGCCTCGCCAATCGCATTGACTTTCATTGACAAAATGCGGTCTTTTTCTTGTGACATTCGAATGATTTGTTTTTTGAGATTGTGAATCTCGTCGACCAAGTCTTGGTTGGTAACGTTTTTGCGCAACTTGCCGACAAAGCGAATAATTCCCCACACAATGAGCCAAATTATCGCGATCAAGATTGCGAAAACAAGAATAGCGATAGCGATAGCGCCGATCCACTGTCCAATATTCCAACCTTTGCTATAACTTTGGAAAACTTTAAAATATTCCACGAAGTTAAACATTTTGAACGCGCCACCAAAAATTCCGACAAATATTGACGAAATTCCTGACCATAAAACGCCTAAAAATGCTTTGATAAATTCAACCATAATTTCTCCCGCACATATTAAAAATTGATTTATTTGTTATTTGTTTGGTTTTATTTTGTTATATGTTTTGCTACTTTTCTATTTTTTTGTTTTGTTTTTTAACTTTCTCATTTTCCATTATGTTGCAATTTATTAATTTTGATTTGTTGTTTTGTTTGCAACTTTTTCACTTTTTGTTATAAGTTTTGCTACTTTTCTATTTTTTTGTTTTTTCTGGTTTCGATTTTTTATTTATTTTCTCGCATTTGCAAATTTATTTTTTCACTTTTGCGTTTGCGATTTGCAATTTTCAATTTTGATTTTACGCAATCTCGATATCGCCATAACCTGCCACGTCGAATTGCATTGATATGCTACAATCTCCGCCCCTGATTTTGTCTTTGCATTGCGCGTCAGTGCCTTCGAGCCACAGAATGCAAGTATATTTCACGACTTCGTGTGGTTGCAAGCGGTGGACTTTTGCGCGATTGATATAATATACGCTCCCCTTTGTTTCTTGGACAATGCCCTCAAAAGGTGTTGTAAGATTGGTCTTGAGAAAGCCTTCGAGACGGATATTGAGAAAGTCGAGCGGAACAGGAGTTTGCGTTTCCGCGATGTCGCTGTCATATGCGACATATTCTGGCGACTGGTTGTCGTCGCGCGCCTTTGCATAGACGTTTATGTCGCTTGCTCCGTCGGCGGTGGTGGTCATAACCATCATTCGAATGGCAGAATCGACGTCGAGAATGTTTCTCAACAGCACGATTGAAGTGTTGTAATCGCACTCAAATTTCTCTGACATATTCTTAAGAAAAAACGTATACGCGATATATTCCGCGCCCGAGTGCGAGCCTTCTTTTCCAAGGTTGTCGGTGATAACAATGTCCTGATAAGTTATCGCGTCCATTTTGTCGGGGCCTTTCATGTTGAGTTTGATTGTAGGGTTGCGAAAGTCGGAAGTCGACGAAAGCGACAGTCCGCGCGCGTCGTCCCTGCCGATGACGATTTTCATATTGTTGTAATCAATAAAGTATAGCACGCCCCACGTTCCGCCCGTCAATATCAAGCACAACACAAGCGCAAGCGCAATAAACTTCGATATCTTGCGATATTTCATTTTGGCTTGAATGTCTTTGCTTTTGATAATATCGTTTTCTTCTTGACGAGAAAGCGACGTTGGGCGAGATTTGTCTCGCTTTGATTTGTCCGACTTTGTGTCGGCTTTTGCGCCCTTTGTGTCGGCTTTTGCGCCCTTTGTGTCGGCTTTTGCGCCCTTTGTGTCGGCTTTGGTTGGCTTTGTGTCAGCCTTTGCGGTATCATTTGTTGGCTTGCCG
>JAVXBP010000022.1:0-19472 GCA_036659935.1 Clostridia bacterium | reverse complement strand
AGCTCCGTCATTGTAGCGACAAAGCGTGCCAAAAGAGCCCAATTGCAAGCTTATTGATCCAAAAGAATTCATTTCTCCGCTTGCGCAAAAAGTAAATTCGGTGTCTTTTGTTTTGTAATAAATTTGTTCACAACCACACAAAGAAAAAACGCTCAACAAAACGATTGCCGCAATGACAGTTTTAATACGCTTAAACTTTGTTTTCAAAATTTGCCCCCTTAATTTGCAACATGATAACTACTTATATTTTATCACTCCATTTTGTTGATGTCAATATATTTATTTTTTTCTCAGACAATTTTCCACACGACCGCTTCGAATGGTCGCAAGACGTTTTTTGTTTGCATTGCCATTCCGTCATAGTTGGAAAGCGCGCATTCGCCCGTCTTGCCGACAAATTGTTTTGGCAAGTTAAATTTGACTTGTTTGTCAACAAAATTGCACACAATCAGCAAGGTTTCTTTGTCCGCCTTGCGCGAATAAACAAACACTTTTTTGCTTGAGTGTTGATATTCTCGATACAAGCCGTTGATAATGACGTCGTTGCCTTTGCGGAAAGCTATCAACTTCTTATAGAAAGCAAGCACGCTGTTTGGGTCGGACTTTTCTTGCTCGACGTTGATATCCTTATAATTTGGGTTGACTTTCATCCACGGCGTTCCGCTTGTAAAGCCTGCGTTTGGCTTGTCGCTCCATTGCATAGGAGTGCGCGCGTTGTCTCGCGCAAATTTGTTGAGAATTTTGCCTGCCCACTTGGACAAAAACGGAAGATGTTTCGAGACTGTTCTCAGCGTGTTGATTGACATAATGTCGGCATATTCGTCGTTGGCGAACGGACAGTTTGTCATTCCGATTTCTTGCCCTTGATAGACAAACGGCGTCCCCCTTTGCAACTGCACTGCGACGGCGAGCATTTTGCCAGCTTGGACACGGCGCGCGCCACAATCGCCCACATATCGTGGCAAACTGCGCGGTTGGTCGTGGTTTTCCAAAAATAGCGTTGGTTGGCAAGTTTTTGGCAATGCCTGCCACTCGCTAAACACCTTTTTGAAATGTCGCAATGGATATTTCTTTCTTATCAATGTAGAAAGATTTGCGCCAATGCTGTTGTTGTCAAAACAAAAAACGCAATCGAGCTGTTCCGACCGCTCGTCAATGTTCGCATAGGCGTTGTTTTTGCTTATGCCGACCGCCTCGCCGACAATCATTGAATCGAACTTGCTCCAACTTTCTCGGTTGAGTTCCAAGATATATTGGTGATAATTTTCGCCCATGCAATAATGCTCGCTGCCGCGCAAAAAATTGAACGGTTGACCGTTTGGCAGTCCGTTTTTCTTGGATATATAAGTTATGACGTCGCAACGAAAGCCGTCAACGCCAAGTTTGAACCAAAAGTTGCAAATGTCGGCGATTTCTTTTCTTACTCTCGGGTTGTCCCAGTTCAAGTCAGGTTGCTTTTTCGAGAACAAGTGCAAATAAAATTCGTCCGTAACCTTGTCATATTGCCACGCTGAGCCCAGAAAGTTGGACGTCCAATTGTTGGGCGGTTTGCGCCCGTCGTCCCCCCTGCCCTTGCGCCATATGTAATAGTCTCGATAAGGGTTGTCAACCGATTCGCGCGAGCGTTTGAACCATTCGTGCTCGTCGGAAGTGTGATTTGCGACCAAGTCCATGATAAGTTTTATGCCCCGTTTGTGCATGCCGTCGAGCATTTTTTTCCAGTCGTCGAGCGTGCCAAAGTCGTCCATAATGTCGCGATAATCGCTGATATCATAGCCGTTGTCGTCGTTGGGCGACTTGTAACAAGGCGAAAGCCACACCGCGTCAATGCCCAACTCTTGCAAATAATCAAGCTTGGATATTATGCCTTTGATATCGCCAATTCCGTCGCCGTTGCTGTCGCAAAAACTGCGCGGATAGATTTGATAAACGACCGCGTCTTTGTACCACCTAGTTTTCATTTTCTTCCCCCCTGTTTGTTTCTGATTGCAATTTATATTTTGTCGAGCAATAGGTCAAGACTTGCACGTCTCGCGCCTTTGCCTTGAAAAGCATTTTTGCGACTTCGCTTGTCGTCGCGCCCGTCGACATAACGTCGTCAATAAGCAAAACTTTCTTGTCCGCGACCTGACTTGCATCGCCAACGGCATAAGCGTCGCGAACGTTGAGCATTCTTTCGACGCCAGCCTTGCGAGCTTGCTCGTCGGTGTCTCTTATCTTTTTGACGGCGCTTACGCTCAACGGCAATTTCAACTGAATTGCGACCTTTTTCGCTATCAATTCCGCTTGATTGTAACCGCGTTTTCTTCTGCGCTTTGCCGACAACGGCACTGGCGTGACAACGTCGCAATCAAAGCCACAATCGAGATATCTGTCAACCATAGCGTTTGCCATATACTTCGCGAGATAGCGGTGATTGCCAAATTTCAGCCTGTGCACAATCGCGCGAGCCTCCCCCTCGAACACAAAGCACGACCGCGCCTTGCCAAAGTTCTTGGGATAGTTCTGACAAGATATGCAATATTCCGCTTCGTTGAGTTGAATTCTTCCGCACTTGTTGCAAATATCGTCGCCCAAAGGCGTCATTTTTTCGGCGCACTTCTCACACACGCCATTCCGCTTTTCGCCTTGCAACTCTTTGTCACAAACAATACAATTGAATTTGTCAACATAAACGTTGTCCACAAGCGCGCGGAAAAACCGCGAAACTCTCTCAGAGAATTTCAACGGTTCTTTTTCGTTTTCTATTTTATTTTTCCGCCTAGATGTCATATTTCGCAAGAATTTGCGCCGGGGACTTTCTCACAATCGCCACAACTGGCAACAGCGAGCAAGCCGACGTCATCGTCACAAGCCCGAGCAAGGTCACAAGCGCAAGCCAAGACGGATAATAGAATATCTGATTTACCATTCCGCCAAACACGCCAAGACCGCCGAGCACTGAGCTTACAATGACAAACGCAATCAATATCGTGCAAGCGAATATCACCATTCCTTCCACCCAGAAGCGGAACAAAATGTTCTTGCTCTTGACGCCAATCGCCCTGTATACTCCGATTTGTTTGATACGCTTGATAGTGTTGGCTCGCATAATAAAGTATAGACAAACAGCCATTATCACCACTGTCGCGACCATAACGATAGCAAGACTTACGCTTCCAGCGTTGATACTTCTGATTGATTCGGCGATAAATTTGTCAAAGTCATTTATTGAGTCAAGAGCAAAGTTTCTGGACAACTCTGCCTTTGCCGAGACAACATTCGGCGCGTAGACATAAGCGCAAACAAAATTATAATCGTCCTCTACTTTTGGATATTTGTTTGCAAAAGACATCGCCATTTTGTCATTCAAGATAGCGTTATTTCTATCAATGGTAATAATATCGTCATATGGTGGCGCTACTGCCGTCGAAAGCGTCCCCTTGTCAAAGCCGATATCTTTGTCATTCAAAAAGCCTTTTACAACAAAAGTAAACTTTTCTTTCTCTGTTTCTATTGTACAATTGTCGCCAACCTTATACTCATGATTGCGGAAAATTTTGAAAGGAAGAACAATCTCATTGTCCGCCAACGGTTTGTCATAGAGTGTTGTTGATTGTGGCGCAATGTGGAAGAACCCCGACAAAAACTCGCTGACAAAATATTTTTCTTCAATAAAAGAAAAGTTTTCTTCGCCATCTACAACGCCGACAATGCGACACGGAAAGATTGACATATTGACAACCTGTTGATAATTTTTGATGCTGTCGAGCGTAGCGTTGTTGATAATCTCGTCAGCGACGCATTTTGTAATTACCATTTGATTTTTGCCTTGTGGCATCGCCACGCCAGCAAGAACTTTTCTGTCGCCAATGCGCTTTGAGCTTTGCGGAATAATGCGCGCGGTCGAGTCTATCATAATTTTGCTGTCAAAAACGCCATTCATTGAGACTGTTTGCTTTCTTTGCAAAAAGTTGTATAGTCCACTGTTAGCGCTAACAATATTCTGATAACTGCCGTTGCCGTAATGATACTTGCCATAGATTCTGGCATATTGAATTTCTACGCTTTGAATTCCGTGTTGCCCCTCGAGCGAAAGAATTTTGTCGAGTTCGTCTTGGTTTTTGATCGTCACCGCTATTTGTTTGGTGGACAATTCTTTGCGCGCGGCTTCTTTCTGGAAGATAACCGTGCCAAAGCTTGCCACGACAAAAATTATCAATGTCGTAAAGAGAAAAAGCGATGTCATAAGCATTTTTTTGCCCAGCCGTCCACTGCCAAAGTTAACCTTATAGCCCTCAACTATGCTGTTTTTCGTCTTGAAAAGCTTGCCAACTTTCTTGGGGTCAGCGTTGATTGGCGCGCCAAAATTGATTGATTGCGCGTTGTTTTCGTGTTTTTTGACGGGCTTTTTGCCTTCATACAATTTGACTTCGTTGGCGCGTGTAACCATTTTGATATTCGGGTCGTCCGACTGCAAATAGATTTTGCCATTGGAGCTTACAACCTTGATATTTATCTTTTGCGCAATATCGTCGCTTGCGTACAAGTCGAATGCGACGTTGCCGTCGGTGACAACTTTGTGTTCCAACTCGCCAAGATAGATTTTGTTTGTATCGTCGAAAGTGTAGTTGCCGAGCTCTTGATTTTCTTCGACTTTTTCTATCTTTCCGTCAACGACTTCGATGACCATATCGCAATAATACTCAACAAGCTTTTCTTCGTGAGTGACAAGCAAGACGAGTTTTTCTTTGCCGATTTCTCTGAGAATGTCCATTACGGCGACAGTGTTTTGCTCGTCAAGGTTGCCGGTCGGCTCGTCCGCGATAACAATCTTGGGCGACTTGACAATGGCGCGCGCTATCGCGACTCTTTGTTGCTGACCACCGCTCAAAGCGTTTGGAAAGCGATTGATATACTTTTCCATTCCTACCGCTGTCAAAGCTTTTTCCACGCGCTCATTTATGATTGCGTTGTCAACGATTCCGCACAATTTGAGCGAAGCCGCAACGTTGTCTTTGACCGAAAGCTCGTTGTCGAGATTGTAGTTCTGGAAGATATAGCCGATTTGTTCGTTTCTTATGCGGTCGGTGTTCTTGCGCGTCAAAAGTTCGTCATTGATTGTAATTTGACCACCGCTATATTTGTCCAAACCGCCGATGACGTTGAGCAAGGTTGTTTTGCCACAACCACTCTTGCCAAATATCGCGACAACCCCCCTGTCAGGAATGTCGAGAGTCGCATTGTTGACGACATGTATTTCGTTTTGCTTCTTTTTGTTGTAGAATTTGTTAACATTGTTAAGCTTTATCATTTGTCGTCCCTCCTGAGATTTTTACGCACAGACTGCTTCATCAATTTCTTGTTGAACTTTGCGGCAATGGCTATCGTCGCCACAAACATTGCGAGAATTATCACAACGTAGTGATACCAATAGAGCGCGCTAAAATACTTGCCGAGCGATGTCAAGAAGAACACAACTGCAAAAATTCCCATTATTACAAGCGAGACGAGAGTGACTGGCAAAAGGTGGAAGAACATAGATTTTTTGATAACCTTGTGCGATATGCCCATTGAACGGAATATCGCGATATCTTCCTTGTTGCTTCTGATAGCTTTTGTCGTCGTCAGCGTCACAAAGAACACCAAGAACGCCACCGCAACCAACCACACCATTGACATAACAATCGCCATAACATAGTTCATAATTTCTGTCGAGTCTTTGATTTTTGTTGTGCTTACAATTGTGATATAACCTTTGCTTTCGAGCGCGGCAACTTGCTTGCTCGCCGCTTTGTCGCTTTCGAATATCAGCGACACTTGTCTCGACGATTGGTCGGTTATTTTTTTCGCCATTTCTTCGCTTATCTCATAGAATGACCGCCTGCCATTTTTGCTCGTTTCTGACGGCGCAATCTCTGAGAGAACAAAGTCAAAATTTTGTCCCGAGATATTGTATGTGATGATTGTGCCAAGTTGCAAGTCCATATCTTTGATTGCCGCGCCATCGAATTGGTCATAAGTCAATTTCATATTGTTGCCGACGAGAGATTTGTTGATTATCATAGTAATTCTTACGCCGGGGATAAGCTCGATATTCTCCAAATTTGCCAACTTGAAAATGTGCGCAAGCTTTGTAAAGTCGTCGTCTTGCAAAAACAAAAATGACTGTTTCGAGTTGTCAAGATAATAATTTGCACCCACGATTTTGATTGGATAACTGGCAAATTCGTTGTTGGCGAGTTCAAGAAAGCCCATCGATTTGAACTCTTTTTCGATATCGCTTTTGTAGCCAATCGGGAGACTTACAACCGCTTCGCCCGCCCCTGTTGGCATGCGACCGCTTGCAACTTTGACATTGAAGTCGCTCAATCGTCTTGGATAAGTGTTGTGAGAATAGTCATAGCCAATCGCGAACACTTCGTCCATCAAAAAGTCGTTTTCCACAACTTTCGCGTTGAAGTCGCTCGCAAGTTTTGTCTTTTCTTCTTGCGTCATTTGCGCGCCGTCAGCTCGCGTTACAAGCGCTCTGCCTTTCATTCTGGACAATGCGTAACTGTTTTCTTCTATCACTTGGAAAGGCATCGAACAAAGCGACGTCACCACGCAAACGATAATGCACGCGATTGTCATAATCAGCGTGAGAAAAACGCTCAATTTTGGGCGAGCCTTATACTTTGTCAAACCGAGCGCCGCGCTGTCACGCCAAATTTGCTTTCTTGTAAGTATCGCGTTGCGCGCCTTTGTCTCAGCGCACGGAGTATATGGTCTCAACGTGTCGTCGCTCTGGACGCTTCCGTCAAAAATTCTGATATGTCTCGTGGCAAATTGCTCCACGTCATCGAAGTTGTGCGTGACAACAACGACCAATTTTTCTTTCGATATCTCGCCAAGCAATGCGATAATCTCTTTCGAACTGACCGAATCGAGATTGCCTGTCGGCTCGTCGGCAAGAATTATCGGACTGTTTTTTGCAAGCGCGCGAGCGATAACCGTCCTTTGTTTTTGTCCGCCACTGAGTTGACTGCCCTTGTTTTTGATATGACTTTCCAGCCCGACGCGACGAATAAGCTCCATTGCCTTTTCTTTGCGCTCTTTTGGGTCGGAAATGTCCGTCAAAGCGAGTTCGACGTTTTCTAGCACGGTGAAGCTGTCGATTATGTTGTAATCTTGGAAGATAAACGCGATATATTTCTGGCGATATTCTTCCCACTCTTTTTGACCAAAATGTTGAGTGCCACTGCCTTCGACAAACAATTCGCCTTCTTCGTAAGTGTCCATTCCGCTCATAACGTTGAGCAAGGTTGTCTTTCCGCAACCGCTTTTGCCTGTTATCGCGACAAATTCTCCGAGATTGAACTCAAGATTGACGCCCCTGATGCCGACTGCAACAGCGCCTTCTGTCGAATAAATTTTGCCAATATCTTTCAATTCTAGAAATGCCATAAGTCTCCTTTCTAAACTCAAATTTTCGTTTTCCCTTATTAAAAATCTTCTTCAAAACCTTATATATACAGTGTAACATAAGTAAAAACCATACACAAGAATTATTTTGTCCTTCTCGCTATATTTTTGACTGAAAAAAGATAAATATTACGAATTTTTTAGATTACCTTTCTCAAATTTTACAATTGCTTATTTTTCCTTAATAATTCTATAGAAAAACAAGAAAAATAATAAATTTCCAAAAAATAATCAAATTTTAGCTCACGGCGGCAGCATTTGTTTGACAAAATTCGCAAAAATATATACAATGAGCCTATGAGTATTTTAACTATTACTGGCTTGACACACATTTTCGACAGCAAGATGCTTTTCGACAATGCAGATTTGACTGTCAACAACGGCGAGCATATCGGCGTTGTCGGTTTGAATGGCGCTGGCAAGTCCACATTTATGAACATAATCACTGGCAAATTGACGCATGACGGCGGCGAGATAAAGTGGCTCAACGGCATTCGTTGGGGCTATCTTGACCAACACGCCGACATCAACCGCTCCCAAACTGTAATGCAATATTTGGAGAGTTCTTTTGTATATCTTTTCGAAAAAAGCGCTCAACTCGAGCAGCTCTATATGGATATGTCGACAGAAGAAGACGCCGACAAGTTGGAGACGCTTATCAACCGTTCGTCGCATATGCAAGACGAGTTGGAAAAGGCGAATTTCTATGACCTTGACTCGCAAATAAAAAAGATTGCAAACGGTCTTGGCGTAAACAATTTTGGCTATGAGACAGAGATTGGCAAGCTTTCTGGCGGTCAACGCGCAAAACTTATGCTCGCAAAGTTGTTGTTGGACGACTTGGACGTTATGCTCCTTGACGAGCCGACAAACTTTCTTGACTTGGAACAAATTGAGTGGCTCAAAAAGTTCTTGGACAGCTTCAAGGGGACTTTTATTTTGATATCGCACGACACCGTTTTTCTCAACGCCGTGTGCAAAATTATTATCAATATCGAAAACAGCTCTATCAAAAAATATTGGGGCAACTATGACGATTTTATCGCTCAACACGAACAAAATGCCAAGCAATATGCCGACACTTATGAGCGCCAACAGCGAGAGATTAAAAAAATGGAAGAATATATCTCCAAGAACAAAGCGCGCGCCGCGACGGCAGGAATGGCAAACAGCCGCAAGAAAATGCTTGACCGCATTGACGTTATGCAAAAGCCAGTTTCTTTCAACAAGCCTACTTTTGACTTTCCTTACACTTTTGTCGTGACAAAACATATGCTGGAAGTCAAAGATTTGGAAGTCGGTTACGAGGGCAAGGCTATCCTTCCGCCAATCACTCTCAGCATGGCGAGCGACACCAAATTGTGGATAAGAGGCACGAACGGAATGGGCAAAACCACCCTGCTCAAAACGCTTATGAATCGTTTGCCTGCGGTGAAAGGCGGCTTTGATTTCAACATCAACAGCAAAATAAATTATATCGAACAAGACTTGCAATTCCGTGGCAACGATATCAACGCAATCACCTATATGAACGAGATGTATCCCAAAATGTCGCAAAAAGATATCCGCGCCCAACTTGCCAAAGTCGGGCTCAAAAGCGAGTTGACGACCAAGGCTGTCGGCACGCTCTCAGGCGGAGAACAAGTCAAAATAAAACTCTGCTCTCTCATGCAAAAAGAAAGCAATATTCTCATTCTTGACGAACCTACCAATCACCTTGACGTTGTGGCGAAAGAGTCGCTTTTCGAGGCGCTGGACGCATACGAAGGGGCAATCATTCTTGTCAGCCACGAACCGCTCTATGCAGAAAAGCTTTGCGACAAGATTTTTGATATCGAATTTTAATTGTTCGTCACGCTCTTATCACGCGAAACTTTTTATTAATATTAATGTCGAATTTTAATTGCTCGTCAAGCTCCTTGTGAGTGAGCCAAACGAAAACAAACTCAACAAACGCACAAAGCCACCAATAAATATTGGTGGCTTTTACTTGCTTACACTTCTTTTTATTATTTTATAACGTTATTGCTTTTTTATCGCCCTGTGTCTTGTTTGTTGTGTTGATTTGTTGATGTGTTTATTTTGTTTATTTTGTTGATGTGTTGGTGGGTTGTTGGCTTTATTTTTCCGTTTTCGCATAAAAAATGAGAACGCCTTACGGTGTTCTCATTAATTGATTAATTTCTAAAAATTAATAGTTGCTTCTACGATTGCTGTTTCTAGCCATCTTCTTAGCTTTTCTGCAATCAGGACATCTTTGTGGTTCATTAGTGAAACCTTTTTCTTGGTAGAATTGTTGTTCACCAACGGTGAAAACGAACTCTTTGCCACAATCTTTGCAAACCAAAGTCTTATCTTCCATTTCTAAATACCTCCTTAAAAATTCAAACCATATACAACGGTCAGTAGGTACTTATTACGGAACTTAAAGACGATTATGATTTATGATATTATATTACAATATTATCGCAAATTAGTCAAGCATTTTTATACATAATTTGCAAATATTTCTTTTTTGTTATTTTTTTGCCTTTTGTGTGGCTTTTGGAGCGGTATTTTTCTTTGCTGCTGGCTTGTTTTCGCTCTTTTTGGCATTTGCTGTGACAGTTGCCTTTTTCTCAATGTTTTTTGGCTTTGCGTTTGGGTCAACGGCCTTGAGATGCCAAATTCTTTCCGCATACTCTTTGACACTTCTGTCTGACGAGAAAAAGCCTGAGTTTGCGATATTCATAAGTGACATTCTCGCCCAACGCTCTTTGTCAGAATAAGCCTTGTCAAGCCTGTCTTGCGCGTCGCAATATGAGTCAAAGTCAGCCAAAACCTTATAGCCGTCAGCGTAACCATTGCTACCTACGACCAAACTGTCGGCGATTTCGCCATAGTTTACGCCCGCAATGCTGTGATTCAAGCCGTTGATAACAGCCTTTATGCGTTGATTGTTTTGATAATAATTGCTTGGCTCATATCCCCTGCGGTTGAGCTCGTTGATTTCGTTCGCGAGCAAACCAAAAATGAAGATATTGTCATTGCCTACGCGCTCGTGAATCTCGATATTAGCTCCGTCCATTGTGCCGATTGTGACAGCGCCGTTTATCATAAATTTCATATTGCCCGTGCCTGACGCTTCTTTGCCTGCGATTGAGATTTGCTCTGACACGTCGGACGCTGGCATAATCATTTCCGCAAGGCTTACGCGGTAGTTTTCGATATAGACAACTTTGATTCTTCCCCTTACGTCAGGGTCATTGTTGATAAGGTTGCCAAGCGAGTGTATCAATCTTATGATTTGTTTCGCCATATAATAACTTGGCGCAGCCTTCGCCCCAAAAATGAAAGTGCGTGAGTTCATTTGAATGTCAGGGTTGGCTTTGATTTGGTAATACATATCCAATATATGCAACGCGTTGAGCAGTTGACGCTTGTATTCGTGCAATCTCTTGACTTGAACGTCAAAGATTGAGTCAGGGTCAACAGTAATGCCGTTTGCTTCTTGAATATAATTTGCAAGGCGAATTTTGTTTTGTTTTTTGATGTCCATCAATTTTGCCAAAACTTTCTTGTCGTCCTTGAATTTTTCCAACTTCTTGAGTTCGTCGGCGTTTTTCAAAAAGCCGTCGCCAATAAGTTCTTTGATATAGTCGGACAAAAGTGGGTTGGATTGGCAAAGCCATCTTCTATATGTTATGCCGTTTGTTACGTTGGTAAAAAGCTCTGGCTTCAAACCATAATAATCGCGGAAAACATCGTTTTTGAGAATTTCTGAGTGCAAAGCCGACACGCCGTTGACTGTGTGCGATGCCGCCAAACAAAGATTTGCCATTTTTATTTGGTGGTCGGCGATGACTGCGTTATAGTCGATTTTTTTGCAGTCATTTGGGAATGCTTGCCACAATTCCGCCAAAACGCGAGAATTGATTTCGCAAACAACTTGATAAATTCTTGGAAGCAATTGCTTAAACAAAGCCTCAGGCCATTTTTCCAAAGCCTCTGACATAACGGTGTGGTTTGTATAAGAAACAGTCTTTTTGACAATTTTCCAAGCGTTGTCCCAGTTGTAGCCATAGTCGTCCAACAAAATTCTCATCAACTCAGGAATGCACAACGTTGGGTGAGTGTCGTTGATGTGGATTGCCACCTTGTCGCCGAGATTGTCGAGCGTGCCATAGTCGCGCACGTGAGTTTTGACGATTGATTGTATTGATGCCGAGACAAAGAAATATTGTTGTTTCAATCTCAACATTTTGCCTTCTGTGTGGTGGTCAGCAGGATAAAGAACCTTGCAAATGCTTTCCGCCAAAGCTTTTTGCTCAAGCGATTTAACATATTCGCCTTGTGAGAACAATTGCATATCAAAGTCGATTGGCGCTTTTGCGCTCCACAATCTGAGCTTGTTGACAGCAGGCACGTCATAACCGCTGATATTCATATCATAAGGCACTGCGTAAACGGTGTAATTGTCGACATACTCAATCATAAGTCGGTCGTTTTCCCAATGCTCTCTGACACTTCCGCCAAATTTGACCTCGAAAGTATCTTCGTCGCGAGACGACAACCAAACGTCGCCGTTTGTAAGCCATTCGTCAGGCAATTCCATTTGCATACCGTCAACGATTTTTTGACGGAAAATTCCATAATCATAGCGCAACGAAAAACCGCTCGCAACATAATTGAGATTTGTCAAAGACTCCATATACGCCGCCGCAAGACGACCAAGTCCGCCATTTCCGAGACCAGCGTCAGGCTCAATCGCATAGATATCTTCGAGCGACACGCCAAGCCCCTCGCACAACTGTTGGAAAACATCTGTCATTCCAAGGTTGAAAAGGTGGTTCTTGAGTGAGCGTCCAAGCAAAAACTCCATTGACATATAATAAACTTGCTTTGTTTCTTGCTCTTTTCTCTTTTGCTTGAAAGTAATACGCTTTTCTGTCAAGATACTGCGCACAGTAAGGCAAATTGCCCTATACAATTGATTGCGACTTGCGTTCTCAATAGTTATACCAAAATAGACTTCACACTTTTGGCTTACAACTTTTTGCAATTCTGCTAATTCCAATTTATCCATTAATTTTGCTCCGAAAACTTTTGATTATTTTTTCTAGTAAAAATTTTGACTTTAGTAAATTATAGCATAAAAAAGAGATTTTGTCTATTTATTTTACCATATTCGCAATTTTCAGCTTGCGTTTAGGTGATAAACTTTACAAAATTCTCTCTTTTAATTTATTGACTTTGTTGCAAAACAATATTCATTTGCAACGGTTATTTAATATTGGAATATAGTTCGATATATTTTTTGCAAATATTTTCCCAACTATAATCTGCTTGCATATCATTGCGCACAACTTTTGCCCAGTCGAGTTTGTAATCATAATACAAACCTACCGCGCGCTCGATTGCGTCGAACATATCATTTGCGTCATAAGTGCAGAAAGTGAAACCGCGGCCTTCGCCCGTAACATGATTGTATGGCGTCACTGTGTCTTTGAGACCGCCTGTCTCGCGCACAATTGGCACGCTGCCATAACGCATCGCGAGCAGTTGACTGAGACCGCACGGCTCGAACTTGGACGGCATCAAGAACATATCGCTTGCGCCATAGATTTTGCTTGCCATATCTGACGAAAACCCTATGATTGCGCCCAGTTTGCCTGAGTATTTCTTCTGCATTTCTTTGAGCAAGCCCTCATACTTCCCGTCGCCAGTGCCAAGCACAACAAGCTGAATGTTGAGCGAAAGCACCTGTTCTATTACGCTTGCCAACAAGTCAAGCCCCTTTTGATGAGTAAGTCTGCCGACCATTCCTATCATCGGAATGTTCGCGTTGATAGGCAAGCCAAGCAACTCTTGCAAGGCAAGTTTGTTTGCGACTTTGTCGCCAAATGTCAACATTCCAAAGTTCTTAAAAAGCGCCTTGTCTGTGTTTGGATTGTTTGCGATTGTGTCGATTCCGTTTACAATTCCACGCAATTTGTATTGGCGTTGGATAAGAATATTTTGCATTCCATAGCCAAAATATGGCGTTAAGATTTCTTGCGCGTATGTTGGCGAAACGGTTGTCACGCAGTTGGCTGACTCAATGCCGGCTTTCATATAGTTCACACAACCGTCCATCATTACAAGCGAGCGCTTGTCGAACGGCATGCCCAGAACGTCGGATATCAACTCAGTGCCATACTTGCCTTGGAACTCGATATTGTGGATAGTAAACACTGTTTTGACGTCTTTGTACTTGTCAATTCCACGATAGAAAGTGTCAAGGAACGTCGGCAAAAGCGCCGTGTGCCAGTCATTGCAATGAATGATATCAGGCGCAAAGTCAACCACTTTGAAAGCTTCCAACACGGCTTTTGCAAAAAATGCGAATCTTTCGCCGTCGTCATAATGCCCATAGAGACCAGTGCGCTTAAAATAAAATTCGTTGTCAATAAAATAATATGTCACGTCTTGAATCTTTTGGCGGAATATTCCGCAATATTGATATCTCCACGCAAGTGGAACATAGCATTGACCAACAAATTCCATAGCTTGACGATATGTCACAGGGATATCTTGATAGAGTGGCACTACTACGCGCGCGTCATAACCTTTCTTGTTGAGTTCGCGAGGCAACGCGCCCATAACGTCAGCAAGTCCGCCCGTCTTGACATAAGGCAACGCCTCGGACGCGACAAACAAAATTTTCTTGCGAGACTTTTCTTGCTCGACAGCGATTGGCTTGTCAGCTTGCTTTTTGTCCCCTTCAACTTCTGCAAATTTTGTTTCTACCTTTTCAACTTGTTTTTGTTTCGTTTGCGGTTGAGCTTTTTGTACGGTTTTTTTCTCAACTGGCTTTTCTGCTTTCGCAGTTGGCTTTTCCGCTTTCGCAGTTGGTTTTTCCGCTTTCGCGACAGTTTTTTCCGCTTTTACTGCTTTCGCAGGTTGCGCTTTCGCGACAGGCTTTTCTTTCTGAGAGGAAGATTTTTGCCCTTTTTCGCTTGCAACAGTCGCGACTTTTTTGAGCGCGGTGTCCTCGGCTTGTGGCAAAACCACAGCTTTTGGCTTGGTTTCAACTTTTTCTTTTGTTGAAATTTGTTCTTTTACTAGCTTTTTGCTCGGTTGTTTTTGTGTCATTTTTCTCCCCCTTGCGTTTCTATTTTTTATTTTATTCTTGACTTTTGTTTTTTATGAGTTGCAATACAATCAGCGACAAATAAATTGTTTTGTTCTTGACAATTGCCATTGACAAGTCTCGAACTCACTTATTGTATTTTTGTCAGTCGCGACAAGTTAAATTGTTTTGTTCTTGACAATTACCATTGGATAAGTCTCGAAACCGCTTATTGTCTTGTCCTCGGTGATAGTTACGTCCTTGTCGGTGATGATATAATTGAGCTTCGCATCTTTGTGCACATAGCCGTTTTCCATAATGATTGAGTTCTCAATCACCGCGCCTTCTTCGACCACAACGCCACGGAAAAGAATACTGTTGATAACTTTGCCATTGATTTGGCAACCGTCGGCTATCAAGGAGTTTTTGACCATTGCGTGTTGTTTATACAATGTCGGAACGCTGTCCTTTACTTTTGTAAAAACTTTGCCACAACGGTGGAACAAGTCGTCTCTGATTGTTGGGTCAAGGACTTTCATATTTTCTTCATAGAAAGAATTGATATCGTCGATTATTGCGGCGTGACCTTGAACCTTGCACGCGTAAATTTTGAGCTCGTTCAACTTTTGTTGTATTATATTTCTCTCGAAGTCCATCTCGCCCTTTTCGTAACAATCGGTAACCAATTGCAAAAGCAAGGACTTTTTGAGCAAATAGATATTCAAACCTATCTCGCACTTTTCTCCGCCCTCTGTCTGAGTAATGCGCGTGTCAACAATTTTGCCATTTTTGTCTGTCATAACAAGCACTCTGCGAGAACTTGTCGGCAAAGCTTGGTAAGTCAACATTGTTATGTCCGCGCCGTTGGCGATGTGTTGGTCGAAAACGTCGTCAAAGTCAAGGTTTGCGGCAATGTTGCTGTTGGTGAGAATTATATAATCTTCACTGGCTTTTTCCATATAATCTCTGATACCATACATAGCCTCGATTTTGCCCTTGAAACTTCTCACCGTGTTGGACGCGTATGGTGGGAAAACGCATATTCCGCTGTTTTTGCGGTTCAAGTCCCAGTCGCGACCCATTCTGATATGGTCGGTCAGCGACGAATAGTTGCTTCTTGTAATAATACCTATCGTTGTAATTTGGCTGTTGACAAGATTGCTGAGCGTAAAGTCAATGAATCTATATCTTCCAAAACAAGGCAACGATGCGGTGGTTCTATGCAAAGTCAATTCGTTCAATTTTGTCTCGTTGTCACTTGCAAAAATGATACTCATAATATTGTTGTTCATATTCTTCCTCCGTTAGTCAACCATTGCCTTGATAGGCACGATTTGATTTTCCGCTACTGTCGCGCTTGGGCCAACGACAGTTATTTGCCATTCGCCCTTGACTGGTTGAGATTGCTCACCGCCGACGACGGCATTTTTGCCTACTGTTGCGTTTGGACCGACAATTGCAAAACGAATTTGCGCGCCCGCTTGAATGTGGGCGTTTGGCATAATTGTGCTGTCCTCAATGATTGCGCCTTTTTCTACTTTGACGCCTGACGATATGACGCTGTTTTTGATGACGCCGTCAATCTCGCAACCTTCCGTGATAAGCGAGTTGCAAATTTCCGCGTCCGAGCCAACATAGTGTGGCGGTTCGGCAGTGTTGCGCGCATAGATTTTCCACGCGCTGTCGTCAAGGTTCATTCCGCTTGCAGCGTCGAGCAAGTCCATATTCGCTTCCCACAAGCTTCCGATTGTCCCAACGTCCTTCCAATAGCCCGAGAACGGATAAGCATAGAGCTTTTGACCGTCATTCAACATTTTTGGAATAATATTTCCGCCAAAGTCATTTGCCGACGCTTCGTCTTCTTCGTCAGAGATAAGATATTCTCTCAGCTTCGACCAAGTGAAAATATAGATGCCCATTGATGCGTTTGTACTCTTTGGGTTCTTTGGCTTTTCTTCGAATTCGTAAACGGAATTGTCCTTGTTGGTGTTCATAATGCCAAATCTGCTCGCTTCTTCTTTTGTCACGTTGATAACGGCGATTGTGCAATCTGCTTGCTTTTCTTTGTGATATTCCAACATCTTGGAGTAGTCCATTTTGTAAATGTGGTCGCCCGACAATATCAACACATATTCTGGGCTGAACTTGTCAATAAACGCGATGTTTTGATAGATCGCGTTCGCAGTGCCTTTGTACCAATTGGAATTTTTGCCTTTGAGATAAGGTGGCAACACGAAAACTCCGCCGTTCAGTCTGTCCAAGTCCCACGGTTGACCATTGCCAATATATTGGTTCAAGTCAAACGGTTGATATTGGGTCAAAACACCAATTGTATCAATATAAGAATTAATACAGTTGGACAACGGAAAATCTATAATGCGATATTTTCCACCAAACGAAACGGCAGGCTTTGCCAAATCTCTTGTCAAAGAATATAGCCTTGTGCCTTGTCCGCCTGCTAATAGCATTGCTACGCATTCTTTTTTTGTAGTATACATACATTCCCCCTTTGCGTTTGAATTTACTTACTTTTTTAAATTTATTTTTTTGACTTTGCAGTCTTTGTTAACTTTGTTTTTAACGACTTTTTCTTATTTTCTTATTTTCTTTATTTGTTTTTTAAGACTTTTTTGTAGTTTTTATAATAACTTTTCGGTTTTTTGTTATTTTTATTATTTGTTACTTTTTTATCAATTTTACTTTTTTTGCTTAATTGTTTATTGTATTATTTTTTATTGTAATTTATTTACCTTTTTTATTTTTTTGACTTTATTGCTTTTGTTTGTTTTGGTGGCTCGACGGTTATGCTTTCTTCGTCCTGTTCTTCGTCAGACTTTTTGTCACGCGACGCGACGGGCTTGAGATAGAGCACGCAGTTGCCCGGAATTGTCATATCTATATGATAAGGTTGCGAGTGCATTTCGCCGTCTTTTGCCGAATATTTGAGATTTTTGACGATATCTTTGCCACCAAACTCAGTCGAATTGCTGTCGAGAACGACGCGATAAGTCTTGTTTTCTGGCACGCCCATCGAATAAAGTTGGCGAGTTATTGGGCTGAAGTTTATCACGGCGAGCGTATAGTTGCCGTCTTTGTCAAAGCGCATAAACGATATGATATTTTGCATATTGTCATCGACGCAAACCCATTTGAAACCTTCGATTGTATAGTCGAGACTATACATTTCGGTGTTCTTGAGATAGTAAGCGTTGAGCTTTGTCACAAACTTTTTGAGCGCTTTGTGCGCTGGATATTCCATCAAAAACCAATCGAGTTCTTTCTGGAAGTCCCATTCGATAAACTGTCCAAACTCACCGCCCATAAAGATAAGTTTCTTGCCCGGGTGAGCCATCATATAGCCATAGAAAGCTTTGAGTCCTGCGAACTTTTCTTCATATTCCCCCGGTATCTTGGATAGGAGAGACAACTTGCCGTGGACAACTTCGTCGTGAGAAAGTGGCAAAATATAATTCTCGCTGAAAGCGTATGTCAGAGAGAAAGTGATGTTGTGGTGCATATCTTTGCGGAAAAACGGATTTGCCGAGACATAGTGCAGCATATCGTTCATCCAGCCCATGTTCCATTTGAAGTTGAAGCCCAAACCGCCGTCGCAAGCGGGCTTTGTCACAAGCGGAAACGCGGTAGATTCTTCCGCTATCATGCACACGCCTTGGTGGCGATAAAGCATAGAAGTGTTGAGTTCTTTGAGAAAGTCAATCGCCTCAAGATTGTAATTTCCGCCAAAAACATTTGGCTTCCACTCGTCACTTTTGCGACCATAATCGAGATATAACATTGACGCGACCGCATCAACTCTTATGCCGTCAATGTGGAATTCTCTCAGCCAAAAGTCCGCCGACGAGATAAGAAAAGATTTGACTTCTTTTTTGCCATAATCAAAGACGCGCGTGCCCCATTCTTTGTGCTCGCACTTCCATTCTTCGGCGTATTCGTAAGTGTTTTCTCCGTCGAATTCGTAGAGACCAAAGGCGTCTTTTGGAAAGTGCGCCACGACCCAATCAAGAAAAATTCCTATATTGTTTTTGTGGCACAAGTCAACAAAATAACGGAAGTCGTCAGGCGTGCCATAGCGCGAAGTTGGCGCGTACATTCCTGTCACTTGATAGCCCCAACTGCCGTCATAAGGGAACTCCGTTATCGGCAAAATTTCTATGTGCGTATAATTCATTTCTTGGACATATGCGACGAGTTTTTCCGCCATAACGCGATAATTCAAAACAGTGCCGTCGGCATTGCGAGCCCAACTGCCAAGGTGAACCTCATAGACGTTCATCGGGCTTGTCTTAAGGTCAGTTTCTTTGCGAGCCTTGAGCCACTTTTTGTCGCTCCATTCGAACGACGATGCAAAAAGTTTCGACGCTGTCGCTGGGGCTGTCTCAGAGTGCAACGCGTAAGGATCGGCTTTGAGAATAATCTCGCCAAGGCGAGTTTCTATCGAATATTTGTAGATTTCAAAATTTTTGAGCCCATTAATTTTGGTCGCCCAAACTGAGTCGCTTATTTTCTCCATAGGGTTGTCCAAGCGTTCCCATTTGTTAAAATTGCCAACTACGCTCACGCTTTTTGCGTGCGGCGCCCAAACGCGAAAAGTCCAACAAGAAGTCTCCTTGTCAAACTGTGGCGACATAAGTTTGTATGCCTCGTGATTTGTGCCTTCGTGAAATAAATATATAGGCAACTTAATGTCCGTTTTAACCATAATTTCTCCCAAACCCAATTTTATATATTTAGTATACCATACAAATATTTTAATTACAATAGCGAAATATAATTTTTTTACATATTTTGGCATAATTTGCAATCTTTTGCGCCCAAATTGCGATATATGGAAAGAACAACAACCGCAATGCAAAGCAAACTCGCAGGCTGAGATTGCACCTTGCAAAAAAAATACCAAACGCTCCCTACAAAAAATATC
>JAVXBP010000021.1:0-19578 GCA_036659935.1 Clostridia bacterium | reverse complement strand
TCTCTTTTTTAATACACTAATATATTATTTTTTATTATAATCAATCTTTTATCTAATTCTAACTGTTTCTACTCATTTTGTCAATTATATTTCTACATTATTACTTTTAATACAACTGGATAGTTGTATAATATTCCAACCGAAATGTTATGAATAATTTTATTTCTTTTTTTGTAAGCAATGCGGCGAAAAATTCAATTATTATAACTTTTCCAATAACAATTGTGGACATTTTCAACATTTTAGGTCATTACTTTTCCATATGCAACAAAAAGAGCTCCGCGCAATGCGGAGCTCTTTTGTGATATGTCCTATTCAATTGTTGTTAACGCTGCGAGTTGATTGTAAAACAACCTTTTTTATTACACAAACGGCGATCCGTCTTTGCATATACAAGTTGATTGTAACACAACTTTGCGCGTTGTCAAAACAGCCCGAGCGTTGATTAGAACACGATTTTTCCTGTTGTCCAATCTGATGTGCCGTCTTTGTTAACATAATTAGGAATGGCTATTTTTGGCCCGATATAGACAACTTCCATTTTGTAAACTTCGTTCGGGAATTTGTTGCCTGCGTCGTCGACCACTTTGTTGTCAAAAACTGTTACAATAGAGATTCTATCATAAGCAATTTCGACAGCGACTCCGATGCCTTTCAAAACTGATGGCTTGCCATAAGTTTTCTCATAATCTGCAAAGAACTCGTCCGAGATTGAAAACTCCAACATTACCAACTTAATATACTTTTGGCGTTTGTTATATTTACCGCCGAAAATAATATCTTCGTCTTCGAGCAAGGTCAAGTCAAACAACTTTTGCGCAAGCAACAAGTTGGCTTTGTCGGCTCTTTCGAGAATATCTTCGACCGACATTTCTTCCATAACGCTTGTTTCCACGCCATCCTTTTTGATATAGCTAAAGCCCATATCTTTGGCAGGAGTGTTCTTTGGCTTTTTTGGAGCTGACGAACCTACTATAATTTTCTCTTCGAATTTGTTTGTATTTACGCTGTATTGCACTGCGTGATTTTTATAGCTGCCGTCAGGGTTTGTCAATATTTCGTCTGTCTTTTGGTTGAGCAAACAGTAATTGTTGAACTGTGACTTAACAGAGTCTTCCAACTTTTTCGCCTTGTTGTCAAGTTCCGTCCATTGATAGATTTTGCTTTCGACAGAACGCTTAACGCTTGCTTGGAAAAAGTCTTTTGCCTCTTGCTCTTCCATTTTGCCGACCAACGAGCAGCCGACTGATGAAAACATAACTGCAAGAATAGTAACGAAAATCAATGCTAGTGGCACAATCTTTTTTGTATATGTTCTCATATTACTTTTCCTCCTTGTTGTCAACATCTGGCTGAGTGTTCTCTTGTGGTTCTTCTGCAGGAGTTTCTTCAATCGCTTGTGGCGCGCTTTCTTGCGATACGCTATCTTTGACCTTTTCGTCAACGGCTTCGTCACTGTTGTTGTCGTCTGACTTCTTTTTGCGATTGATATTCAATTTGTTTTTGAGTTCTTGCTTTCTTTCTTCTTCGGCTTTAATTTCCGCTTCTTCTTGAGCTTTCACTTGCGCGCAAGCGTCAGGATAAAGGTTTCTGATATCGTCAAAGAACAAACCGCCATCGAATCTCTTGACAATGATTGACATATCCTCAAAGAACGCTGTGCAAGTGTCATAAACTTTTCTTTCTTTGAGCAATTCTTTCAACAAGTCAGTCTTTGTTTTTGTCTCTTCTTTGGTCGTCTCTGGCAACAAGTTTGCGTTGTCAATAGCGTCAAGGTCAGGCATTACAAAGCCCTTTGGATAAGCCTTTTGCATTTTCTTGACCATAGACTTCAAGTTGTCGGTGAACTTCTTTATTTGAGCCTCGACCTTCTCGTCAGAGATAACATCGCTCTCGTCCACAACTTTTGCTACAAGCGCGTCAACTTCTTCTTCTTTGAGCAGCGCCAACTTTTCGAGACCTAACTCAACAGCCATTTTTGACATTCTGTATTCTACGACCTTTGAGTTGTCATTATGCTTGTTGAATTCGTCAAGATAAATTTGCAAATATTTCTTGTTTGCAAGCAAAACATTGTCTTCTTCGATTGCTTTTTTCGCGGTTTTGATTGCGACAGCGCGCTCATTTTTCTTTTCGCTCAATGTTGCGTTCATAGCCTCAACTGCGTTCTTGCGAGCAAGCTTTTCTTCTGCAGTGCCATTTGGCATAGCGTTTATTTGCGCTTTGAGCTCAAGTTGCGCTTCTTTGATAGCCTTTGACATTGCTTTCGCAGTAATCAAGGCTTGTTTCAATTCTTCTGGGTTTGCGCTTTCTTTGTCAACAATAGCCATAACTTCCTCATATTCTTCGATAGCTACTTTGATAAGGTCAGGCGACAATTTTTTGTCAACATAGTCCGTAAACAATGTTCTCAATCTGATTGTTCTTACAATACTCTTGTGCATTTCTCTTGGATAAGAATAGAACAAGAATGGAATAAAGTTTGCGAGCGCTCCGATAACTGACATTGTAAGCAAAACGGCGAACATTGCGTTTCTGACTGTTGAGTCATACATAATGCCATAGTTGCTTGTAAGTCCAAAGCACTTGTAAGCGAACGCGACGATGAACTCGCCCGCAATCAAGATTGGAATGTTTATCATAGTCGCCGCGGCGAAAACGCCGTCGACTCGTTTGTTGCTGACATACTGCTGATAGTCTCTTATCTCGGCGTCAATAACCGGGTTGTAAATGATAGCGAGACCGTCGGCGATTCTGTTGAAATATAACAAAATTGCGAACACAAATGCCATATTGCGGAACACTAACATTCCGAGCAATAATAGAATATTGGCAAAGTTGTTGAGCAATAGAATTTTCTTGTTTCCGATTTTTCTGAGCAGGAATGGCGCGCCGACCATCGCAATCAAGGCAGAAGTGCCCATGACTGTGTTGACCAAACCTTGCGCGACCAAGTCTTGACTTCCATAGATAAAGAGCCAAGCAAAAATGTTTACGCTTGCGCCTTCCAAGAATGAAAACCAACCAGCAAAGTTTCTTATCCACCAATATTTGTTTTTGAAAACTTCGCCCATAGCTTTGAGGGTGTTTGTTTTTGGCACATAGTTCTTTGGTTTGATAATACGTTCTTTTGTCCCGAACACCGCAAAACAGCACAAACCGATACCAACAATACTTATTGGTATATTTATGTATCTGTAGGCGTCAATATTTGAATAGCCGCCCGGTATTAAGCTTGTCAACATTGGAATTATCATACCAGTAATGGTAGGAGCCAAACTGTAAATTATTGAATAAACTGAAATAATGTTTGCGCGCTCGCTTGATTTTGTTGAAATAACATAACCAATGCCCGCGACTGATTCTTGCAAATATGGCACTATCATTTGTATTAAAAACGCAAATGTAAAGACCAATATCACTCGATAATTGTATATCATTCTATCGACCGGCAGAACCAAGAAGATAACTGATACAACCACCAATGGAATCGCCGCCATCAATATGATTGGACGGAACTTCCCGAGTTTTGAGCGGATATTATCGAATACGAATCCGCGTAAATACAAAAAGACAAAGTTGCTTAATGTACATATTGCCAACATCAACTGCAAGTGCGTCGGTTGAATTCCCAAACAAGTGCCGAGCAACGTGTTGCCCGCATTGAGTGTGAAACAGGTGGTCAAAACAAGAATGAATTGCACCCCCATGCCACCAATGCCATAATTTAGGTATTCACCATATGGCACCTCCTGACCTACAGCTGGACGTTTCCAGTGCTTCGTGATACCACCGACAAAGCCTAAAGCTTTATCTTTAATCTCCGAAAAATTTGCCATTCCCTCACAATCCTCCTTAACTACCAATTCCAATTTGTTTTAGAATTTTAACAATTCCTTTACATTAGTCGGAACAATACTAGTCTATCATATATTTAAGGATATGTTAACAAAAATTTGAAAATTTTTTATTTTTTTATGCTTTTTTTCCAAAATTTTGAGAATTTTTGGGAGTTTTGTAAAATTCCATTACTTTTTATTACTGTTTAGTTATATATGCTTTTATGGTTTTTAATCTTTCTCGCCATTATGCGCTTTTACTTCTTTAATTTTTAAGCAACATTAAATTGCGCTATTCCATTAAACAAAAACGCTTACTCAAAAACGCTTCTCAAACAAAACTTTTTTACGCGACAAAAAATGGTCGCAAAATGTCCGCGATAACTTTGAAGCCCGCCGCGTTTGGGTGCAAGCCGTCATAAGTTAATTCCTTTTTGAATTCCCCCTCGCTGTCTTGCAATGGCGTGAACATATCGACATACTCTCCGCCGTTTTTCGCGCACATATCTTGGAGCTTTGTGTTGATTGCCGCGATATCTTTGTTGCTTCTTCCGCCGACCATCGCCACTTTGAAGCCGTGGTTGACTGGATAAATTGCTTGAACAATCACTTTTTCAACGCCGCTGTCCTTTGCTTTTGCAATGCACTTTTTGATATTGTCAACGAGCGCGTCCTGAGAAAGCCCCCTGCCATAGTCGTTTGTGCCAACCAAAATGCTGAGAATTTTTGGCTTTGCGCTCAACGCGTTGGACTCCAACCTTTCCAACATTCTGTCGGAAGTGTCGCCCGATATGCCACGATTGTACACATTGAGCGAATTGTTTTCGAACAATTCCGTCGGAAAAATTTCTACGATTGAGTCGCCAATCATAACAACCTGCCCTTGCGTAGCCGTTTGATTGAGCAAGGCAAAGTTGTCCGACTTTGTCTGTTTGACAAGGTCATAAGCGGTGTTTTGTGGGTCGTTGCCTTTGCACGCGACAAAGCCGGGAGCCATGCACAACACAAGCGCGAGAGCGCAAAAAGTTACAATCTTTCTTTTCATTCGAATTCTCCTTATATATTGATAAAATAGCTAACAAATACTTTTATTATAATCTATATAAATACAACACATATATTTCTCGACAAGCATTGGCAAAATAGCTACTAAATATTTTAATTATAATCTATATCATTACAACTCATTTACTTCTCGACAAGCATTGAAAAAATAGCAAATATTTTCTATTACAATAATATTATTATAAACTATATACCATTCAAAAAGCAAGGAGAGTTCAATGTTTTATTTATTCGCCGTCGCCACAATTCCATTGGCGGTTATGCATAATTGTTGCATAATATGCAATTCTTTTGCATAACTTGTGTATAATATGCAATATTTTGTGTATAATGCTGTATTTTTTACAAATTGTAATTCCACAATTGACATTCTTGCGCGCATTGAGTATGATATTCTCAACAACAAATTTTGGAGGCGTATTATGGCGCAAAAAGAAATAAAAAAAATAGTATTGGCTTATTCGGGTGGTTTGGATACCTCGATTATCATTCCTTGGCTCAAAGAAAACTACAACAATCCTGAGATTATTGCCGTTTCTGGCGATGTCGGGCAAGGCACTGAGTTGGAAGGCTTGGAAGAAAAAGCTCTCAAGACTGGCGCGTCCAAGTTGTATATTGAAGATCTCAAAGAGGACTTTGTCCAAAATTATGTCTATCCCGTGCTCAAGGCTGACGCAAAATATGAGCAAGATTATTTGCTCGGCACGGCGTTGGCTCGTCCTGCGATTGCAAAAAGACTGGCGGAGATAGCGCTTGCAGAAAACGCTGACGCAATTTGTCACGGCTGCACAGGCAAAGGCAACGACCAAGTTCGTTTCGAATTGACAATCAAGGCGTTCGCGCCAAATATGCAAATTATCGCTCCATGGCGCATTTGGGATATCAAGTCCCGCGACGAAGAAATTGATTACGCCGAGGCGCACAACATTCCGTTGAAAATTAGTCGCGCGACAAACTATAGCAAGGACAAAAACTTGTGGCACTTGTCTCACGAAGGAATGGACTTGGAAGACCCAGCAAACGAACCACAATATGACAAAAAGGGCTTTCTCGAGATGAGCGTCAGCCCAGAACAAGCGCCAGAAAAAGGCGAATATGTTACAATCGGTTTCGAAAAAGGCGTGCCTGTCACTTTGAACGGCAAGAAAAAAAGCGGTGTAGAAATGGTTTCTGAGCTCAACGCTATCGGTGGAAAACACGGCGTTGGACTTGCTGACCTTGTCGAAAACCGTTTGGTCGGAATGAAGTCTCGCGGAGTGTATGAGACGCCGGGCGGAACGATTCTCTATCGCGCCCACCAAGTGCTCGAGACAATCACAATCGACCGTGACACTCAACATTACAAGACGCTTGTCGCGGAAGAACTTGCTGAACAAGTTTATTTTGGCAAATGGTTCACTCCATTGCGCGAAGCGTTGTCGGCATTTGTTGACAAAACGCAAGAAAATGTCACTGGAGAAGTCACCTTGAAACTCTACAAAGGCAACCTTATCAACGCAGGCGTAACTTCCAAATTTTCTCTCTATGACGAGAATATCGCGACATTCAACGAGGACCAAGGCGCTTATGACCAGAAAGACAGCGCAGGGTTCATCAATCTGTTCGGACTGCCAATCAAGGTCAAGGCGCAGTTGGACAAAAAGCGTAACAACTGATGGCAAAAGCAATGTGGGAGGGGCGCTTCAACAAGCCCCTGCAAGAAAGTACAAATGACTTCAATTCTTCTATCAACGTTGACGGAAGAATGTTCCAAGCTGACATTGTCGGCAGTGTTGCGCACGCAAAAATGTTGGGCGCGACAGGAATAATATCCGCTGACGACGCGGAGAAAATTGTTGACGGACTGAATGGAATTTTGCAAGATTTGACAAGCGGAAAACTTGTCATCGACAAGGGCGCGGAAGATATCCATATGTTTGTCGAAAGCGTTCTTACC
Organism: Clostridia bacterium; assembly: GCA_036659935.1. Taxonomy (GTDB): domain Bacteria; phylum Bacillota; class Clostridia; order Christensenellales; family UBA3700; genus JAVXBP01. The sequence goes on along the minus strand of JAVXBP010000021.1, from coordinate 12,738 downwards.
GAGCGCATCGGCGAGGCAGGCAAACGCTTGCACACCGCCCGCAGTCGCAACGACCAAGTGGCGCTTGACATTCGTTTGCATCTCAAGGACGAATTGAAAGAGACAAAGCGTTTGTTGCTTGGGCTTGTTGACAGCGTAGCTCAAATTGCGCAAAAACATACCGCCACAATAATGCCCGGCTACACTCACCTTCAACGCGCTCAACCAGTGCTGTTTTCTCATTACCTTTTGGCTTATGTGGAAATGTTCAAGCGCGACTTTTCTCGTTTGCAAGACGCGGAATATCGAATGAACGTTTGTCCGCTTGGCTCGGCGGCTTTGGCAGGGACAACATACCCTATCGACCGCAATATGACAGCGGAGCTGTTGGGCTTCCGCGCCGTGTGCGCAAACTCTATGGACGGAGTTTCCGACCGCGACTTTGCAATCGAGATTGCAAGCGGAGTGGCTATCACAATGATGCACTTGTCGCGTTTTGCGGAAGAAGTCATTTTTTGGTGCTCGGCTGAATGTAAGTATATGGAACTTGACGACGGCTACGCGACTGGCTCGTCAATTATGCCACAAAAGAAAAACCCTGATATCGCGGAACTTGTCCGCGGAAAAACCGCGCGAACTTATGGCAATCTTGTCACTTTGCTCACCTTGATGAAAGGGCTTCCGCTCGCTTATAACAAAGATATGCAAGAGGACAAAGAAGCGATTTTCGACAGCCTTGACACCTTGAACGTTTGCTTGCCGATATTCGCCGATATGCTCTCGACGGCGACTTTTCTCACTGACAATATGCGCGCCGCAGCAGAAAAAGGCTTTATCAACGCGACGGACGTGGCGGACTATTTGACAAAAAAAGGCGTGGCTTTCCGCTCCGCTTACAAAATTTCTGGTCAACTTGTCGCGCTTTGCATAGAAAAAAATTGTACGCTCAACAGCTTGCCGTTGGAAACTTACAAGACATACAGCCCACTTTTTGAGCAAGATTTGTATCTGGCAATCGCTATGGAAACTTGCGTAAACAAGCGGAATTCCGAGGGCGGCGCAGGCATAACGTCTCAACTCAAACAACTCGCCGACACTGACAAGTGGCTGAAGGAGCGCATATGACAAACGTTTTTATTGACGGTCAAGAAGGAACAACGGGACTGAAACTGCTTTCCAAATTGCAAACTCGCGACGATATCAACATTTTGCGAATTGCGGAAGAAGATAGAAAAAACACCGTTCAACGCGCAAAGTTGCTCAACTCTTGCGATATCGCTTTCTTGTGCTTGCCCGACGTGGCGGCAGTGGAAGCCGTCGCGCTTGTCACCAACACGCGCACGCGAATTATTGATTCTTCGACAGCTCACCGCACGGCGCAAGGTTGGACTTATGGCTTTGCGGAACTCTTTGACAATGGCGACAGTTTGATAGCAAACTCAATGCGAGTTGCAGTGCCAGGCTGTCACGCAAGCGGTTTTCTGTCAATCGTCAAGCCACTTGTTGACGGCGGAATTATACCGCGCGACTGCTCAATATCTTGCTCGTCTTTGACGGGCTATAGCGGTGGCGGAAAGAAAATGATAGCGGAATACGAATCGCCCACTCGCGATATCCAACTTCGCGCGCCTCGAGCTTACGCGCTCACTCAATCGCACAAACACTTGAGAGAAATGAGCTTTGTGTCAGGGCTGACAATTACGCCGATTTTCCAACCTATCGTCTTTGACTTTTACAGCGGAATGGCTGTCTCGATACCGCTCGACTTGAAGAAATTGGGCGTGACAAAAGCTGACGTTTGCGACTGTCTCAGCGACAAATATCGCAATCAACCGCTCGTGAGAGTTGCTGTGGACGGCGGAGAAAGCGTAAGCAATGGCTTTGTTTCCGCAAACGCGCTGTTCGAGCGCGACGATATGGAACTCACAATCAACGGCAACGACGAGAGAATTGTTATAACATCCGTGTTCGACAATCTCGGAAAAGGCGCGTCAGGCTCGGCAATCGAATGTATGAACTTGATGATTGGTTGCGACAAAACAAAGGGCTTGAATTGCAAAAAAAAGGAGAACTTATGAAAGAAATATCGGGCGCAGTTACCGCGCCAAAAGGCTTTTCCGCATCAGGCATTCATTGCGGAATTCGCAAAAGCAAAACAAAAAAAGACTTGGCGCTCATTCTGTCAGCCACGCCTGCAAGCGCGGCGGCGGTCTATACTTGCAACCTTGTCAAGGGCGCTCCGCTCATTGTGACAAAACAAAACTTGTCAGACGGCATCGCTCGCGCTGTCATTTGCAACAGTGGCAACGCCAACACTTGCAACGCCGACGGCGAAGAAATTGCCAACGGAGTTTGTTCGCTTTTGGCAAAAAAGCTTGCGATATCCCCTTCCGACGTGATTGTCGCGTCGACGGGCGTCATCGGTCAACCGCTCTCTTTGCAACCGTTTGCGGACGGAATGGACGACCTTGTCACACATTTGACTGACTCGGCGGACGATGCCGCAGAAGCGATTATGACAACGGACACACACGCAAAATGCGTGGCGGTTGAGTTCATCATTGGCGGAAAAACTTGTCGCATTGGCGGAATCGCCAAAGGTAGCGGAATGATTCACCCAAATATGGCGACTATGCTCGTTTTTCTCACTTCTGATGTCAAAATATCCGCCCAAATGCTCAACAAAGCGCTTGGCGAGGACGTCAAAACATCTTTCAATATGGTGAGCGTTGACGGCGACACTTCTACAAATGATATGCTCTCTATCCTTGCCAACGGAATGGCTGGCAACGAAGAAATTACTTGCGAAAATGACGATTATTCCGAGTTTTGCAAGGCGCTGCATTTTGTAACGGTCAAACTTTGCCGTATGATTGCAAAAGACGGCGAAGGGGCTACAAAACTGCTTGAGTGCAAAATAAGCGGCGCGCTCGATGACAAAAATGCAAAAATTTTGGCGAAGTCCGTTATTACAAGCTCGCTTTTCAAGGCGGCAATGTTCGGCGCTGACGCAAACTGGGGACGCGTGCTGTGCGCGCTTGGCTATAGCGGAGCGCAAACAGACGTCAACAAAATTGACGTGTCTTTTGTCTCGAAAGTCGGCTCAATCGCAGTGTGCGCAAATGGCGCGGGCTTGCCGTTCGACGAAGATATCGCAAAGAAAATATTGTCGCAAGACGAGATTATAATTGATATTCATTGCAAAGACGGCGAAAGTAGCGCCGTGGCTTGGGGGTGCGACTTGACATATGACTATGTCAAAATAAATGGCGACTATCGCACATGATAAGCGCCAAACTCTCTCAAGAAAACAAAATTATCAAGCGTAACAAACTCGTTTGCGAATAATTATATCGAGTGCGAGTGGCGACACAAATATAACAAAACTGTTCATTTTTTGCCGTTATCTCACACCATATCGACCTTTTCGATAATTTGTTGCAAAGAAAGACAAAACAACGACATCGACTTATTCGGTTGTGTCGCGCAAGTTGGAGGACATTGTTGTGAACTCAAAAGAAATGGCGGAAGTGCTTGTAGAAGCCTTGCCTTATATCCAGAAATATCGCGGAGAAATTGTCGTTGTCAAATATGGCGGCAACGCTATGGTAAATGACTCTCTCAAAAGGGACGTTATGAGCGACTTGGTCTTGCTGACAAGAGTTGGCGTCAAGGTCGTGCTTGTCCACGGCGGTGGTCCAGAGATAAATTCCGTGCTAGAAAAAATGAATATCCCGACGGAGTTTGTCGGCGGTTTGCGCAAGACTGACGCTGAAACAATGAAAGTCGTCCAAATGGTGCTTGCTGGCAAGGTCAACAAGGACCTTGTCAATCTTATCGAAAACACTGGCGGAAAAGCGATTGGCTTGTGCGGAATCGACGGACATATGATAGAAGCTCGCCCCGTCAACGCGAAACTCGGCTTTGTGGGCGAAATTACCAACATAGATACTCGACTTGTGCTCGAAATGCTCGACGCAGGCTTTATCCCGGTTGTGTCAACCATTGGTTATGACAATGAGGGCAACGTCTACAATATTAACGCCGACACCGTCGCGGCTCGACTTGCAGGCGCGCTCAAAGCAAACGCGCTTATCAGTATGACCGACGTCAAAGGCATACTGCAAGACAAAAACGACGAAAGCACTCTCATATCACAAATTGCGGTCTCGGACGCCCCACATCTTATCAAACTCGGAGTTATCCAAGGCGGAATGTTGCCAAAGGTGGAATGTTGTATCGAAGCGATAAGACGCGGTGTCAAAAAAGTCTTTATTATCGACGGGCGCGTGCCACACTCAATCGTGGTTGAAATGCTGTCCGACACAGGCACGGGAACTATGTTTTTTTGATAACATAGAAAAATGGAGAAAATTATGGAAATAAACGAAAAAAGCGAATTGTATCTTTGCAACACTTACGCGCGCAATCTTACGCTCGACCACGGCAAAGGCAGTGAGTTGTGGGACTGCGACGGCAAGCGTTATATTGATTTCTCGTCTGGCATCGCGGTCAACAGCTTTGGCGTGTCTGACCAACTTTGGGCAAACGCAATCACCGCGCAAGCTCAAAAACTGCAACATACGAGCAATTTGTATTATTCCGCCCCAGCGGCAAACCTTGCGGAACAGCTTTGTTTGCGGACAGGAATGAGCAAAGTTTTCTTTTCCAACTCTGGTTGCGAAGCCAACGAATGCGCAATCAAGGTCGCGCGCAAACACTCTTTCGACAAATACGGCGCTGGAAGATACAGAATAATTACACTGTCAAATTCTTTCCACGGTCGCAGTATGGCGACGCTTTCCGCGACGGGACAGCCGACAATGCACACGGCTTTCCAACCAATTTTGAGCGGTTTTTCTTATGCCACAGCCAACGATATTGACAGCTTATACTCCCTTGTTGACAGCCACACTTGCGCGATAATGCTCGAGTTGGTGCAAGGCGAAGGGGGCGTTGTGCCACTCGAAAAGTCTTTCGTGCAGGCGGCGGAACGCCTTTGCAAAGCAAACGATATGGCGCTTATCATTGACGAAGTGCAAACTGGCGTTGGGCGAAGCGGTTCGCTATACGCCTTCCAACAATTTGGAATATCGCCCGATATCGTCACTTCCGCAAAGGGGCTTGGCGGTGGGCTTCCAATCGGCGCGACACTGCTCGGCGCGCGTGTCAAAAACACCCTAACCGTCGGCTCGCACGGCTCAACATTTGGCGCGAACCCTGTCGTTTGCGCTGGCGCGCTCAGCGTGCTTGAACGCATTGACGACAAATTGTTGACTGAGATTACAGCCAAAAGCGAACTTGTCAAAGCCACCCTTTCCGCCTGCTCAAAGGTCAAGTCAGTGACTGGTCTTGGGCTTATGCTCGGCGTGGAAGTCGTCGGCAATGCAAGCGAAATTCGCCAACAACTGCAAGACAAGGGCTTGCTTGTGTTGACCGCAAAGAAAAAATTAAGACTTTTGCCAGCGTTGAATATTCCAACTGAATTGTTGGAATGCGGACTGCAAATTATAAAGGAGATTTTAGAATGAACCATTTGTTAAAATTGCAAGACTTGTCCAAGGACGAACTTCTCGGACTGCTCGGGCTTGCCGACCAACTGAAATTTGAATTGAAAAACAATATCCGTCACGACATTCTCAAGGGCAAAACGCTTGGAATGATTTTTGCAAAAGCGTCGACAAGAACTCGCGTTTCGTTCGAAGTGGGAATGTATCAACTCGGTGGCAACGCTCTGTTTCTTTCTTCCAACGACTTGCAAATTGGCCGTGGCGAGCCTATCGAGGACACCGCGCGCGTGCTTTCTCGCTATCTCGACGGCATTATGATTCGCACTTTCAAACAAAGCGACGTGGAAGAATTGGCGCAATTCGGCTCAATTCCTATCATAAACGGACTGACCGATTATTGTCACCCTTGCCAAGTTTTGGCTGACCTTATGACAATCAGAGAGTTCAAGGGGGGCTTTGACAATCTCAAACTCACCTTTGTCGGCGACGGCAACAATATGGCGAATTCTCTCATCGCAGGCTGTCTCACGCTTGGCATACGTATCGCAATCGCTTGTCCGCAAGGCTATGAGCCTGACAAGACTTTGAGCGAACGCGGCAAGAAACTCGGTCTTTTGCAAATAACTGACGATGTCTTGCAAGCCGCAAAAGACGCGGACGTTGTCTATACTGACGTTTGGGCGAGCATGGGGCAAGAAAGCGAAAAAGCGACCAGAATAAAAGCGTTCTCGGGCTTCCAAGTCAACGCGGAAGTTATGGCTGTCGCAAAGCCAGACGCTATGGTTATGCACTGCTTGCCAGCCCACCGCGGAGAAGAAATTACCGCGGAAGTTATGGAAGGGCACGCAAAAGAAATTTTTGAAGAAGCGGAAAACAGACTGCACGCGCAGAAAGCCGTGCTTGTCACTCTGCTTGGAAAAAAGAAAGCGTAAATTCTTGATTATTTTATTAATATCGAAAGCGAGCCTTTGGCAAATGTCATAGGCTCGCTTTTTTTGTTTATTGTTTATTTTTTACTTTTTTATTATAATTGCTTGATAATTCTATTAATATATCTTGCTTGTTTTTTTGTTGTTTTATTTGTTGTTAGTTTTGTTGTTAGTTTTGTGTTAGTTTTGTTTGTTGCTTACTTTTTTACTTTCTCTTGCTTGCTTGTTGTTTGCTTTTTCGCTACGATTATTTTTATTCCGCGACAACTTGTGGCGCAAGTTCGATTGATTTTTTCGACTGCCGTTTGGATATATACAAGAGAATTCCACTCACTGTCAGCGTGACAAATTCCGCTATCGGAATGACCAACCACACCCCCGTCAGCCCGAACATTGACGAACACAGAAAGACAAGCCCGATTGGCAATATCATTCCGCGAGATATTGAGATTGCAAACGAGAAAATTTGTTTGTTGATTGACGCAAAATAAGAACAGCACACAAGATTCATTCCGCTCGCAAAGAATGATATGCAATAGAGCAAAATTCCTTGTTGTCCAAGCGTTGACATTTCCGCATTGCCGTCTTTGTTAAAAATTGTAACCAGCCCTTCTCGCCCAAACACAAACCCGAGATAGAAAAGCGCCCCCAAGCAAAACACCGTTATCGCGCCATAAAGCAACGACTTGTTGACATTTTTTGTTTTGCCCGCGCCATAATTGTAACTTATAAGCGGTTGAATTCCTTGCCCGACGCCGTTGAAACAGAACAACGCCACCAACGCGATATTTGCGACCACGCTATAAGCGCTTATGCCGACGTTGCCAGCGAGCTTGTAAATAACATTGTTAAAAAACAAAATTACAACGCCGTTGGACATCTCTGTGACAAATGACGGAAGCCCCGTCTTGAAAACAAACGCTATATCTTCTTTCGAAAAGCGCGGACGGCGAAAATGAAAGTTGTTTTTCTTGCGCAAAAACAACACGCTCATCACGGATATTGACACCATCGAAGAAAACCCCGTCGCGAAAGCCGCGCCGAACATTCCAAGTCCGCACGGATACATAAGAAACCAGTCCATAATCACGTTGCCAAAACTGCTCGCGAGCATTGCGCCCATCGCGAGAGTTGGCGCGCCGTCATTGCGCACAAACGCTTGCAAAACGTGATTGAAAACAAACGGTATGCCAAAATAAGAAACCGCTCGCAAATATTCCGCCGACAGCTCAATTACGCTGTCATCAGCGCCAAGCGCGCGACAAACAAATTTTGCGCCTATTGTTCCCAACAACGTCCATATCAAGCCCAACACGAGCGCGACAATCGTGACTTCCGAGAAAATTCTGTCAGCCTTTTCCTTGTCGCCAGCGCCACGCGCGGTCGAATATCTTGTCGCTCCGCCAATGCCGAGAATTATTCCGCTGCCGTTGAGCAGGCTGAAAAACGGTATGACGATATTCATAGCCGTAATGCCAGCGTTGCCAACGTTGTTTGCGACAAAAAATGTGTCCGCAAGAATATACGCCGACAAGCCGAGCATACTCAAGACGTTGAGTGAGACATATTTTGCAAATGTTTTGCCTATATTTGATGTTTGAAGATTTGTTTTCACTTTTGTTTTTTCCTAGATTTTGCCTATATTTGTTCGTTCGAAAATTCGTTTTTTCTTTTCTATATCAGAATTGTTTTGCCAAAATTTATAGTTTGTCTCTTTCTTTTCGCTTTTGTTATATTCCAATTGCACTCAGTCTAAATGATTTGTAATTTTTTGTCAACAAAACTTGCGCCAAGTTGCGCGCTTTCTGCAATATATTTCATTTTCGTCACAAGTCCTTCTTCTCGACTGGCAAAAAACACTTTATCAGCCACCGCGATTGAGATTGCAAAAAGAAAAAACGCTTTTGTCCGCCATAATAATTTTTTTGTGCGCGCGAAGTTGACAGAATGATTACAAAATGATATAATTTTATATGATAAAAATTTAACACGCTACAAATTGCGTATATTAATAGTAAAAGGAGTTTTATTATGAACAAAAAGTCAATCAAAGATGTAAATGTACAGGGCAAAAGATGCTTGGTCAGAGTTGATTTCAACGTTCCAATGAAGGACGGAGTTATCACCGACGAGAACCGTATTCAAGGCGCTTTGCCTACAATCAAATATCTTATGGAAAACGGCGCTAGAGTTGTGCTTTGCTCTCATATGGGCAAACCGCACAGCATTCTGAGCGACACCCTTACACTCAACAAAAAAGAATTGAAAGCGATAGCTGAGCTTCCTGCAAGCGAGCAAGAACAAGCGAAAAAAGACGCGATTGCAAAAGCTCTCAAGGGCGACGCAAAAAAACTTACTTTGCGCCCTGTCGCAGAAAGATTGAACCAATTGCTCGACGGCAAAGTTGCGTTTGCGAGCGACGTTGTTGGCGCTGACGCGCAAGCGAAAGTTGCGGCTTGCAAATGTGGCGAATGCGTTTTGTTGGAAAACTTGCGTTTCCACGCGGAAGAAGAAGGCAGAGATTTGGAATTTTGCAAAAAGCTCGCTTCTTTCTGCGATATTTATGTAAACGACGCGTTTGGCACAGCTCACCGCTCACACGCTTCGACAGCGGCGATTGTCGAATATGGTCTTGTCAAAGATGCCGTTTGTGGCTTCCTTATCGAGAAAGAATTGAGCGTTATGGCTGACTCTCTCGACAACCCAGTTCGCCCTTTTGTAGCGATTCTTGGCGGAGCGAAAGTCGCTGACAAACTCAACGTTATCAGCAACCTTTTGGAAAAATGCGACACTCTTATCATCGGTGGCGGAATGGCTTACACCTTTATCAAAGCGCAAGGCGGAAAGGTCGGCAACTCTTTGGTTGACAACGAAAAACTCGATTATTGCACAGAAATGCTTGCAAAAGCTGCCAAACTTGGCAAAAATATTTATCTTCCTGTTGACGCAGTTGTCGCGGAAGAATTCCCAAACCCTATCGACGCGGTGATTGCGACAAGCGAATTCCCTTCCAACGCAATTCCTGACGGAAAAATGGGCTTGGATATCGGCCCGAAAACAGCTGAGAATTTTGCGAAAGCTATCACGAGCGCAAAAACCGTTATTTGGAACGGACCTATGGGCGTGTTCGAGAACCCTATTCTCGCAAAAGGCACAATCGCAGTCGCAAAAGCTATGGCTGACGCGAAAGATTGCATCACTATCATTGGCGGTGGCGACAGCGCGGCGGCAGTGGCTCAATTCGGTTACGCTGACAAAATGACGCACATCTCAACTGGTGGCGGAGCAAGCTTGGAGCTTTTCGAAGGCAAAGTTTTGCCAGGAATCGCTTGTCTCAACGAGAAAAACTAATTTTCCCACACAACTTGACATTGCAAAAGCAAAAAGTGGCTCGAGAGTGGAAAATATCACAAATTAATATCAACTCGCAACTGCCCTTGCAAAAGCAAAACATCAGCTCGCGAGTGGAAAATATCACACAACGCGCTCTTGGCGCAATCAAAAAGAAAAAATTAATACAATTGTAGGAGATAAAGAATGAGAAGACCTATTATCGCAGGAAACTGGAAAATGAACAACACAATGGCGCAAACAAAAGCGTTGTTGACCGACCTTATTCCGCTCGTCGCTGACGCGCAAGCAGAAGTCGTAGTTTGCGTGCCTTATACAAGCATCGCGGCTGCCGCAGAATTGACAAAAGGCACAAACATTAAGCTTGGCGCAGAAAACGTGCATTGGGCAGAAAAAGGCGCTTTCACAGGCGAAATCAGCGCGGATATGTTGCTCGAACTTGGCGTTGAATATGTTGTCGTTGGACACAGCGAACGCCGTCAATATTTTGGCGAAACTGACCAAACAGTAAACGCTCGCGTTAAGACAGCCCTTGCAAAAAATCTTAAACCTATCATTTGCGTTGGCGAAACTCTCGCAGAACGCGAAGGCAACAAGGTTGAAGAAGTTCTCGTAAGACAAACAACCGAGGCTCTCAAAGACGTTGACAAATCACAAATCGAAAACTTTGTTATCGCTTATGAGCCAGTTTGGGCTATTGGCACTGGCAAAACCGCTACCGCTCAAGAAGCAAACGACACAATCGCTATCATTCGCAACACCGTTGCAAAATTGTTCTGCAAAGAGTGCGCGGAAGGCAAACTCCGCATTCAATACGGCGGTTCTATGAGCCCAAAGAACGCAAGCGAATTGATGGCTATGCCACAAATCGACGGCGGACTTATCGGCGGAGCAAGCTTGAAGGCAGTTGACTTCTCGCAAGTTGTAAAATATTAATTCTGTTGAGAATTTTCCAATAGAATAAAATCGAAAACTTTGGCGGATACTCAATTATACTGCCAAAGTTTTTTGATAATATACACTTTACAAAATTCCCACGGCTTTGACTTTGTTCGCCCGACACCTTGCGAGACTGTCGCAACTCCTTGTCGACTTGAGCGGAAAAGTAGGTCAAAATTACACAAAATCTGCCTTTGCTTTGCATTGGCAAAAGGAATGAACATATGAAATTTACTGGATTAATCATTATGGACGGCTATGGTCTCAACAAGTTTGGCGACAACAACGCTATCTCGCCCGAGACGTCGAAAGAAGTTCTCAACATTATCGCGTCCAACCCACACACCGACCTGCAAGCAAGCGGTATGGCGGTCGGCTTGCCTGACGGTCAAATGGGCAACAGCGAAGTCGGTCATCTCAACATGGGCGCTGGCAGAATTATTTATCAAGAGTTGACAAGAATCTCCAAGTCAATCGCTGACGGCGACTTTTTCGACAATTCCGCGATAATCTCCGCTATGCAAAGCGCAAAAAATAACGGCAAAAAATTGCACGTTTTTGGGCTTGTCTCTGACGGCGGCGTGCACAGTCATCTTACGCACCTTTTCGCCCTTATTCAAATGGCAAAAAAGCAAGGCTTGGACAACATTTATGTCCATTGCTTTATGGACGGTCGCGACGTTGCGCCAACAAGCGGAAAAGAATTTATTTCTCAACTCGTGGCTTTTATGGCGAAAGAAAAGTTTGGAAAAATCGCGTCTATCAGCGGTCGTTTCTATGCTATGGACAGAGATAATATTTGGGAAAGAGTAGAAAAAGCATACAGCGCGCTTGTCGACGGCGAAGGCGTGCAAGAGTCCGACCCAATCACCGCAATGAGCAACAGCTATGCAAAAGGCATAACCGACGAATTTATTTTGCCAACCGTATTGAACGAAAACGGCAAGCCTGTCGCGACAATCGACAAGGGCGACAGCATTGTATTTTTCAACTTCCGCCCTGACCGCGCAAGACAAATTTCACGCGCGTTTATCATGCAAGACTTCAACGGCTTTGCTCGCAAAAAAGGTTATCTCGCGCCAAAATTCGTGTCTTTCACACAATATGACGTGACTTTCAACAACAATCTTACGGTTGCGTTTTTGCCACAAAGTTATGACAACACGCTCGGCGAATATCTTTCCAACTGCGGTCTAAAACAATTCAGAATCGCGGAAACTCAAAAATATGCGCACGTGACATTCTTCTTCAACGGCGGTGTGGAAAAAGCCAACCCGAACGAAGATAGAATTCTTGTTGACTCGCCAAAAATTGCGACATTCGATATGATGCCAGAGATGAGCGCTTATCAAGTGTGCGACAAGGCTTGCGAGACAATCAAAAGCGGAAAATATGACGTGATGATTCTCAACTTTGCCAACTGCGATATGGTCGGTCACACTGGAATTATGCAAGCGGCAAAAAAGGCTGTCGCGGTCGTTGACGAGTGCGTGCGACGCGTCGTTGACGCAATTCTCAGCGTGGGCGGACAAGCGCTTTTGACCGCTGACCACGGCAATTGCGACTATATGTTCGAGCCTGACGGAACGCCTTTCACCGCGCACACCACCAACCCAGTGCCTTTTGTAGCAATCGGCAACGAGACAGTCACCGCGCTTGCGGACGGCGGAAAATTGTGCGATATCGCTCCAACAATGCTCGATATGATGGGGCTTGCGCAACCAAAAGAAATGACTGGTCGCAGTCTCTGTATCAAAAAGTAAAGTTGTAATCTTTGCAATAATTGTTTGCGCTCATTATCAAAAAATAAACTTGCAAGCTTTGTAATAATTGATTGCAATCTCTAGCCAAAGTAATCACGCGACAATCATTTTTGCAAAATAATATCAAAAAGGAGAGCAACTATAGTTGCTCTCCTTTAAATTTCCATTAGCATTCGCCTTTATGGTGGGTAGCGGCACACCCTAACATCTTATTTCCGCCTTTATGGTGGGTAGCGGTACACCCTAACATCTTATTTCCGCCTTTAT
>JAVXBP010000020.1:0-19597 GCA_036659935.1 Clostridia bacterium | reverse complement strand
TGTCAACGCCGACAAGTTTTTCGACCGCGAGCAAATTGCTTTCGAACAAGTCTAGTGTTTCTTCTTTGTTGACAGTGATATTGAACGGCGCCGACACGAGAATCACCAACGACACAATCAGCACGAGCGCCACGCCTGCCTTGACATATTTGAGCGGCGCGGGCTTGCGGAAAACAAATTTGATGCCCTTGTTGATAACAACCGCAATCGTCGACACTATCGAACAAATGACAGCCCAAACTCTCAACCAAAATTTGTCGAAGCTGTTTACCGTCGTTTTTTCTTTGCCCTTGCGCGAAAGATTGATAATAACATTTTCGCTTTTCTTTTCGCCTTCTTGCTGTTGACTTTCGCTCTCAGCTTGCAAGGCAATTTCCATTTTTTCTTGTGGCGTCTTTTCTTGCGCCTCATTTTCTTTTGACGCGATGTCTTGCGCAGTCAAATTTTCTATATTTTGGTTGCCAAATTGAGCGGTGTCAACCGTCGCCTTGTCATTGCTATTCTCTTGTTTTTTTTCGCCCAAAGAATTGTTAATTTCTTGGTCAAAACCGTCGACTTGTTTTTTGTTTTTCATTTTCTCATCCGATCGTGGCAAAAGCCATGCGATTACTATATATGTTATTATATCAAAAAATAATACTTTTGCAAACTTATTTCTTCTCTTTTGCGAATAATTCTCAAATAAATTTTTCGAAGGCTTTTTTGAACGACATATTTTTGAGCGTTTTTGGCGGAATTTTGGCAAATTTTTAATGTTTTTTGAGCGCTTTTCGGGCGTTTTTTGACGGTTTTTCAACGCGAATATTTTGCGAATTATTTACTTTTTGTTGACGCTTTTTCTTGCCGATTTTAAACACTTGTTGGCATTTTTCTGACACGACATTCGTTTTTTTACCAACGCTTTTTTTGCATATTTAAAAGATTTTTAATCTCGTATTCTGTCAACTTTTCAATATTTTTTTGCTTTTTTAACACAGAATTCTTATTGCTTTTTTAACATATTTTTGACATTTTTTCAGCAAATTATTCTCGCAACTTTGCATTTTTTTGCGCGTTTTTTTAACTACTTTTTAATGCAACAGCTGCGTTTTTTTAAGTTTTTTTGATATATTTTTGTTACGCTTTTTGTATGCTTTTTTACGTTTTATTTCCCCAAATTGCGCAAATGTTTTTGCCGTTTAACATACCGACGTTTTAAAGAATTTGCACTTTCTCTTTTTGTCGCAAAAAGCTCGCTATAACCGCCATTTAATCTATGTTTTGTCGAATTTTGTTATATTTGTTAAATAAAAAATTATTTGTTCAAAAAAGCGTCAAAATGTGTAAATTTTGCATAAATTTTAATTTCTTTTAATCAATAGTATTTACAAATAAAATTTAATATGATAGAATAATTGTATAAAACAAATTTTCGGAGGAAATCATGGATAAAAAAGTCGTTTTTATAACTGGAGCTTCCGGCTCAATGGGAAGTCAGGTTCTTGAATGCGTTATGGGCACTCAAAAGTTTAAAAGTCTTATCCTTCTGAGAGATAAGCCAAACAATAGAAAACTTGCTGACAAACTTGCAAAAAAATGGGGCGCTGACCTCGAAGTCGTTTTCGGTGATTTGTCTGTCAAAGCAGATTGCGAAAAAGTTATCGCGAAAGCTGATTACGTTTTCCACTGCGCAGCAGTAATTCCACCTATTTCTGACCACAATCCAAAGGGCGCAGAAAGAACAAACTATTTTGGCACGGTAAACCTTGTCGATACCATCAAGGCATCTCCAAGAGCGAACGACATCAAATATGTCCATATCGGCACAGTAGCTGAATATGGCAACAGAACTTGGCAGCATCCGTGGGGACGCGTTGGCGATCCACTTCTTCCAAGCGTATATGACTTCTATGCAATCACAAAATTGCGCGCTGAGAGATATGTTCTCGAGGCTCAACTTCCAAACTGGGTAGTTTTGCGTCAATCAGGCGTTTTGCACCACAATTTGTTCAAAAACAACATGGCTGACGGTCTTATGTTCCACACACCATGGAACGTGCCTATCGAGTGGTCAACCGCTCACGACAGTGGCATTTTGTTGCAACATATCGCAGAATATGATTCCGATGGCTCAATGAAAGCTGGGTTCTGGAACAAGGTTTACAATATCGGCAACGGCGAATCTTGCCGCGTGACAGGATATGAGACACTTACTTCTGGCTTCCAACTCATGGGCGCGACTGCAAAAGACTTCTTCAAGCCGAATTGGAACGCTTCTCGCAACTTCCACTGCTTCTGGTATTATGACAGCGACGTGTTGAATGATTATACAAACTTCCGCACTGAGACTTGGTCAGATTATTGGTCACAAATGAAAAAGCTTAATTGGTATTTTGCTATGGGCAGAATTGTTCCAAAGAGTCTTGTAAGCAAATTGGTTATTCAAAGACTTTTCAAAGACAGCAACGCTCCAAAATATTGGTTGGAACATGGTCTCGAAGGCCGTGTGCAAGCTTTCTTTGGCAGCAGAGACGAATATAACAAAATTGGCGAAGATTGGGAAAACTATCCACTTCTTTGCGAAAGCAAAATCAAAGATGCCAACGGCAATCTTATTGATTACTCTACAATCAAAAATATCAAAAACGCAAAGCCACTTTTGCTCGACCATGGTTATGACGAGACAAAACCTGACAGCGAATTGGATATCGCTGATATGCAACAAGCTGCGGCTTTCCGTGGCGGAAAGTGCCTGAGCGAAACAATGAAAAAGGGCGACTTGACCACAAAGCTCAAATGGCAATGCCATGACGGACATATCTTTGAGTCATCTCCTTACACTGTTCTCAAAGCTGGTCACTGGTGCCCAGAATGTTGTATGCCTGCTCCTTGGAAGTTCGACGAACTCTCCAAACACATTCCTTTCTTCGCGCAAGTATGGAACGATACTCACACAAAGGAAGAAAACAACTTCTATGCGGCTGATTGCTACAAAGATATCCTTACTGACGAACAAAAATAATAGTAAACTTCAATTCCTGCGTCATTTTTGTGGCGTAGGAATTGCGCTAAATAAATTCGAGGTGAATAAATTATGGAACAAACAAAACTTGACTTGAAAAAAGTTTTCATCTGTGGCGGCACAGGCTTCCTTGGCTTCTATTCTGCAAAAGAATTTTTGAAACAAGGCGTAAAAGTTGGCACAATGGCTTTGCCAAAAGAAATTACTCTTGACCAAAGCTGGTGGCCACAAGAAATTGACGTTCAAACTGGCTTTCTTTTCAATTTGAAAAAAATGCGCAATCAACTTACTGACGCTGACAAGGCTCAACTCGTTACTCACGAGCAAAAAGTTGAGATGTTCAAGGGCTATGATTGCATGGTTTATGCAGTTGGTCCTGATGACAGAGTTCACACACCTACTGGCATTTCTGCTTATGACTACTTCCACGAGAAACTCGTAACAGAAGTTGTGGATACTTTCGAAGCGGCAAAAGAAGCTGGCGTAAAAAAGGCAATCGTTCTTAACTCTTATTTTGCATATTTTGAACGCGTTATGCCTGAGAAACACCTTGCAGAAAGACACCCTTACATCAAAGTTCGTGGCGAACAATCAGAGGCTCTTATCGCTGTCGGCAACGGTGGCGCTGCAAACGGCGGAATGGACGTTGTTGTGCTTGAGCTCCCTTACATCTTTGGCAGTATGCCTGAGAGAACTCCACTCTGGAAAGAAGTTTTCCTTGACAGATTTGCAAAAATGCCTGCAGTTTTCTTCCCAAAGGGCGGCACAAATATGATTCACGTCAATGGTATTGCTGAGGCCGTTGTTGCGGCTGCATACTATGGCTGTCACGGCGACAAGCTCCCTGTCGGCAACGAAGATAGAAAATATAAGTATATGATCAACAAAATTATGGAAACTATCGGTTGCACAAAAAAATATATGGGAGTTCCTTGCTGGGTTGCTACTATCGGTGGCAAAATGGTCGCAAACGGACTTAAGAAAGAAAACCAAGACTCTGGCTTGAACTACAACTACTTGATGAAAGATATCCAATCTCAAGACTTGTACAACGCTGAGGCTTGCGCGCAAACAAGAGAACATTTGCATTATAGCGAATTTGGTTACAATGGCGGCGGCTCTCTCGATGACGGAATTATGAAGACAGCTATGGCTTGCTATCCACACCGCTTCGACAAAAACGGAAAGCTTATCGACAAATGGATCGGAGTTAATCCTATCAAAAAAGAAACAGCTACAAACAACGTTTTTGTAAACAAAGAAAAGAAAGCGTAACAGCAATCAAACTTTCCAAATGAAAGCAAAAAAAGGGAACGCGTAAGCGCTCTCTTTTGTTTTGCTATTTTTATATTATTTTCCTAATTTATTGTTTGCAAGTTTGTTGTGTTTTTAACATTCATTTTTTTAACATTCATTTTTTAACATTCATTTTTTAACATTCATTTTTTAACATTCATTTTTTCACATTCATTTTTTCACATTCATTTTTTCACATTTTTCACATTTTTCACATTTTTTTATCTTTTTCTTTTTTTATCTTTTTATTTTTCACATTTGTTTTTTGTTTTTTATATTCGTGTTTTTACACTAGCAAATTATCGCAGTTACAAGTTTTTTTGTTGCCAAAAAGTCAATAAAAAAGAACGCGAAAGCGCTCCCTTTTGTTTTTCTTTATTTGCAATATTTTTTGTTGTGTTTTACACATTTTTTCTTTTTTGTTTTTTACTTTTATTTTTTCACGTTAGCAAATTCGCTATTTTCTATTTACGAATTTCGGCTCAGTTGGCAAACTTTATTATCGCCTATTCTTTGTCAAAGTTTTGCGCTCTCAGCACTTTTTTGAAAAGTGTCAACGCATATCTTGTGACTGATATCACTGTTTTGGCATCTTTTATTTCGTTCTTTTCTATCATATCCAGCACGTCGGACAAAGGGAATTTGCGGACATTGAGAAACTCTTGCGGGTCGAGATTGCTTTCCCCTACTGCAAAGTCAGTCGTGAGAAAAACGTGCAATGGCTCATCGGTATAAGCTGGCGTTGGATAATATACGCCAAATTCTTCTATCGAATTTGCTCTCAAGCCTACTTCTTCTCTCAGTTCTCTTATCGCGCACTCTTTCGGGTCTTCGTCAGCGTTCAACTTGCCAGCAGGAATTTCCATAAGCATTTCGTGATAAGGATAACGGAATTGTTCAACCAAATAAATATTTTGGTCGCCGTCAACCGCAAGAATACTGCAACCGCCCGTGTGATGAACATATTCGCGCGTGGCTTCGCTGCCGTCGGGCAATTTGACAGTATCGTTATAGACTTCCATTATCTTTCCGCTATAAATTTTTTCGCTTGTGAGCATTTCTTCTGTGCAATTCATACGGCTCTCCTAGGATAAAATTTTGATATTATTGTACTACTTTTTTCTATATTATTTTGCTGGCGTTGGCGGAGTTGTTGGCGGTGTCGCCACAACATAAGGAATATTCTCCTTGTCAAGATACTTAAAGATTACTGTGCGCGGAATTGCAAGCCCAATGCCATAAACATTGTTGATTCCTTCCTTGCTTTCTACTCTTGCGTTGACCATTCCAATCGCTTGACTGCTCGCGTTGATGAGCGGACCGCCACTGTTGCCGTGATTTATGCTAGAATCAAGAATAATCGTCTCGATTTCCGCGCCATTGCCACTTTTTATCATTGACACTGGTGACGACACCATTGCCGAGCTAAAAAGAAAGCCTATATTTTCTGGGTGACCGATTGTAAAACACATATCGCCATATCCCAAAGTTTCTTTTTTCTTGCCGTCTTCTTGCGTTGCAAGCGGAGCGAACTCGAAAAATTGGAATTTCTTGTCCGTTTGCATTGATGCGATTTTGAGAACGGCTATGTCAAGATTTGCGTCAACTTTGAGAACTTCGACTTGCGCGTCAAAATATCTTATACCGCTGACAAATTTTACAACAAGCCCCTTTCTTGCGGTCTGAGGTGACGGCTCAACGCAGTGGGCGTTTGTGAGAATATGCCCCGTTTCGCTTATCACAAAACCTGAGCCAATGCTGAGCGTTCCGTCAGTAAAACTCGTCTCAATTCTTACCGCTTTTTCCATAGAATTGTTCGCCACAACATTTGCGACGGATATGTCCGTAAGA
This sequence comes from Clostridia bacterium, assembly GCA_036659935.1. Classification (GTDB taxonomy): domain Bacteria; phylum Bacillota; class Clostridia; order Christensenellales; family UBA3700; genus JAVXBP01. The sequence goes on along the minus strand of JAVXBP010000020.1, from coordinate 13,449 downwards.
TTTGTTATGTCGATGATATAGTGGTCTTTTGGACTGCTTGCCACGCCAAAAAATTGGCTCAAGTCACAAGCGCAAAGAGTAGCGCCAAACAGCGCGACAATACACATCATCGCCACTGCCAAAATAATACGCCGTTTTTTCATATCACACCTCCGTGGAAAACAAGAATGTTTCTAACCGTTTCTATTTTATTCTATTGAGCGTCCATCTCTCGCTGTGTGTTTTTGTTTCTCCAGCTTTGATAGCGAAAAGCGGACTCAAAGTCTCGATTTCCAACATAATATCGTTGGTATATGTCTCGACGTTGCACGAAAAGTCAGGATAATTTCCGTCCTCGATATCGTCAAAAGCAATATCGAATTGCAAGCCTTTTGTAAGCACTTTGACAGGTTGATTTATGCGCGTGCCAATCTTGATAGCTTGCGCAATGTTGGCTTGAGCAAGAATTACCTTGTCTTGTTCGATTGTAAGACGAGGGTCTTTGATGTCGGTATAGCTCCACAAAACCAAGTTGCGGTTTGCGAGAAAGCCCGTGTTTTCTGTTGAAAGTGGAATTATCGCCTTTGCGCCCTTGTCAAGAACTGACAGCCCCCACAAAGATATTGGCGGAGTTGTCTCGTCGCCTTTGTTTGTAAAAGAATGTCTTATTGTCATTGCGCCGTCATTTGTCATCGAGATTGTAATGCACTTTTCGATATGCGTTGTCAACTCAATGTCAGAGGTCAAGCTCACGCTTGCGCCGTCGATTTCCACTTGAACGGGCGAGTTGTCAGGGTAATAAGTATCCATATATTCTGGCGATTTCCACAAACGGTGACCGCCATAAATATGCCAAATGCCCTTGTTCGGAAGGTTCTCGTCGAAAAATTCTCCCCCCTTGTTTATCAAGTCTTTGGCGTCCTCATACATAATATTTTCGCCGCCCTTTTCTCCAAGAAAAATTATTCTTGGCCCAATTTGCGTTGTCGCGATAAGTTCAATCGCGCCATTGGACACGCTTATGCATTGACCATATTGTTTGTAATTGCATTTTGTAATCGTAACCATAAAAACACCAACTTCCTTTTGTTGTAAATTTCTTTCTTTGTTTCAAATTTCTTTTTTTGATAAAAACCATTATTCATATTGTAAAATATTTTATATATATATATATTGTAGCATATATTCAATCAAAATTCAATAGTAGAAAAAATTATTTATCTGTTTTTTTGCTTTTTTGCTCGATATTGCTTTCTTTGTTGACTTTTTCTATCTCAATATCCGTCTCAAAATGCGCATTTTCGCCATACCACAAAGGAAAGTTTGTCCCCCAAACATTGTCATACAGCACACTTGCGACGCCTTCCGTCTCGACATTCTCGAATTTGTTGTCGAATTTCAAAATTTTGCCTTCGCCCAGCCCAACAATAGGATTGTGCATTGGCGTAACTTTTACCTTGCAATCTCCGCAAGTAAAGTGATAATCTTGCACAGCTGACAAATTGCGGTTGCCATTTTCGAGCACGTCATACGGATTGACTTCTCGATTCATTTTGGTATAACGCAAGGTCTCGGCTGTCGCCGCAGGATAAAAACGCGCAAACATCATCTCGGTAAGTCTATTTTCGTCCTTGCCGAACCACTCAATCACGCACCGCGTTTTTTTGTCGCTGATATAATATTGCACGGTGATTTTTCTCGGCGCGCCAAGTTCTTCGTTGAGACGAGTCTCGGTTGTCAACTCGACACTCACCAAGTCATAATCTTTTTGAATGGACACGCACGCCTTTGCCGCGTTGTAAACCCAGCGACCTTGGTCATATTTCAGATTGCAATAACGCGCGTTTGGACGCAGAAAGTCACCATTTGCCCAACTGAAAGTTTTGCGCCAATCACGCATATAGTTTTTCTTCCAGAAGTTGTAATCAATAATTCCACAGCTTTGATATATCAAAAACCCGCCCGAACGCATAATTTGTTCATCGCCACAGCGCAAAGACAGCCCGCCAAATTTGTTGAGCGCATAAGTAATTTCTCCGCGCGAATATTCTTGGTCGAAAACAACCTGCTTTCCAAAGACGGAAATAGGATATATCGGGCGCAACAGCGCAAGGCGTTGCTCTGCTTGCTCGCGATGATTGTCGGACATTCCGCCCACACAATCAGCGACATATTCTCGTTGCTCTTGCCAACTTTCTTCTATCGCCTTGTATGAGCCTTTGCGATAAGCGCCCGTGCGACGATTTATCGCGATAAGCAAGTTGTCGAGTGGGAAAAGGTGGTCCTTGACTCTGTCAGCTTTTTTCGCCTCGGCAAAGTTAATTTTGCGATAATTGTTGTAATCGCCAAAAAACTTTTTGATATCGACGCCCCAGGTATGTTCCGCCACGCACAAAAGTTTGTCGGATACAAAATTATATTCTTCCACCTTGCGTTTGTCTTGTTCGCAAGCGTTTTGCTTGCAACTTCTCAACAAACTGCCGTCAGCAAGCCATTCCCTTTTGAGCGAAAGCAACTCTCTCAACGCCGCCGACTTATAAGGGTCGCTCGCCGCGCCGTGAATCCACGTGTCGCCAATCTCTGCTGTCACAATCGGCAATTTGTCGCGGACAGCCCACAACTTTTCCGCCATTTCGTCAAGCCCACCTGCCACGACTTCCGCATCGGGATATTTCTTGCAAAGCTTGTCATAGACGGACATTGCCACGTCGTAATTTGCAACGCCGCGATTGTCGCCAGTGTGCGCAAAATAAATAATATCGTCTACAAACTCACAGCGAAACTCTCCGCCATAACTGCCTTCGTATATCACGACAACTTCGCTGTCGCCATTTTTCCACACAAAAACTGGTGGCGCTTTTGGGACTGCCGACGCGCCATTCACGCCAATATGCAAAAGTTTTATTCCATATTCCGCAAGCAACGGCACAAGGCTTCTTGTATGCCCGGGCACGTCAGTCATCTTTGCCCAAACGGTTTTTTTGCCAAGTCTTTCGTCAATCTTTTTGTTTATTTCCAAGCCGTAACGAATGTTTTCTTCGTCAAGCAACTCCGTATGCATCGTAAAAGGTAGCGCGTGCGCGACTATGTCACCGCGTTGCATTGCGTCGAAAAGTTCTTGCGCGCGACTTTTGTCGTCTTGAGCCAGGGCGCAATTCAATATCCACGACCCCGTCGCCCAAACGAACTTCTTTTTTTCGACGTTGGTTTGACGCGCAATCTCAATCGCTTGTGGAATAAATTGTTCGATATAGCGATTTTGAATTTTGCGCGCATAATCGGTGAACCCAAGGTCTAAATGAGTTTTTGACACAAGATAAACTTTTCTCATAGCTTTCTCCCTTTCATTTCGATATAATCTATTCTATTCTTTGACTTGCTCGAGCTTTCTTATTGATAACTTGCTCGATATTTTTCCGCATTGCTTTTGTTGGCGTTGGTTTGACCAACAAGCAATATCTTTCTATTTTATTTTTTTGCTGATATCAAAGCCATACAAAAAAGCCTTGAACCCTTCTTGTTCCGCGCAACTTTTTTCGTCCAACCGCTCAAAGCCTTGGCTGTCATAGAACCCAACATTACAACCGCTGTCGGTAAACAAATAAATGTTTTTCGCGTCACACGAGACAAAATAGTCCAACAAATTTTCCCACAATTTCTTTCCAAGTCCAAGCCCACGGCTTTCTTTTGCGACAGCAAAAACCGTCAACACGCCGTCGAACATTTTACTTTTGCCTTTGAGCAATTGCGAATATGCGCGCTGCGTTGCGAGAAAATGTTTTGCTGCGTTGTCGCGCTTGCGCGAGCGATACAACAATTGACAATTGTAATAGGCAAGTTTGCAAACCGCTCCGAGATTGCGACGTGGCGCATATTGACTTTTGGCTTGCCCCATAATAAGTCCTATGACAACACCTTCGACTTCCGCGACACAAGTGTAAGATTGTTCGGCAATACAACTGTAGAAATACGCATTCCTGCAACTTTCCAACACGCTTTTTTCTTGCACGTGTTCTGCAAAATGAAAAGCTTCGCAAATAAGCGTCTTCGCTTGCTCATAATCTTTTTGTTCAATAGGACGGAAAATTATTTCTTTCATTTTATCTTTCCTAACTTTTTTTTGCGACACCTTTTATGTCGGGAAAAACTCGTCTTGCTTTTGTTGCAAAATTTCTTCTTGCGTTGGTGGTGGCAAAGCGTCCGCCTTGCCTTGTTGATTCATTTCGCCCGCCCACTTGAACGCTTGCTTTGCAAGAATTACCGCAATAATCTCATTGATAATCGCCGCCGCCGCAATCGTACCTTGCAAAATTCGCGCGCATTCTGGCGCTGGACCTGCAAGCGCCGACACCGCTATGCCCGTAAAGACAAGCGATACTCCAGAGTGTGGCAACAGAGTCAAGCCAAGATATTTGCGAATTGTAGGCTCGGCATTTGTCATTTTTGCGCCGAGATATGCTCCGCCGATTTTTCCCGCCGCTCTCGCGACAATATAAATAAGAGTAAAAACTCCCGCGCCAACAATGAGCTTATAGTCCAACGGCATGCCGAGATTGAGAATTACAACCACAAGGCTGACGTTCAAAATTGGATTGAACGATTGCATAATTCCTTTGAGCCTTTCTTCTCCAACAATATTTGCAAATGTCGACGAAAACGCCATTCCGAGCAAAATATAGTTGATTGACATACCCTTAAAAAGCAAAAAGTCGCACGTGAGACTTATCGCAATCGCCGCCGCCATAGGCAACAGCAACAACAGCAAACTGACAATAGGCTTGCGCTCCTTTTTGAGCAACAGCCCTGCCACCGCGCCCACCGCAATGCCGATAACAAACGGCGCGAGCACGACCACAATCATCAACCACGGCGACACGCTTGCCGTCGATATCATTGACGAAACAATTGATATCACGGTGAAAAACACGCACACCCCGACCACGTCATCGAGCGCCGCCAACGGGATAAGCGTCCTTGTAACAGGTCCGCGCGTCTTGAACTCATTGACGATTGACAATGCAGGCGCGGGCGCGGTCGCAAGCGCAATTCCGCCAAAAATGAACGCGAGATAGATTGGCAATTGCACAATCACCATCACAATCGCAAACACCGCCGTAACCACGACAAATGTCCCAAGCGATTGCACGATTGTAATGACCATTATTTGCGAGCCATACACCTTGAGCTTTTTGAAAAGTATTTCTGTGCCTATCATAAGCCCGGCGCAACATTCGAAAACGTTGACCACACATTTATACCACGTCGCGTTCAATATTTCTTGGCTGACAATGCCCACAAGGCAAGGTCCAAATAGCATTCCTGCTATCAACCACCCAAGAATTGACGGCATTTTGAGTTTGGATATCAACTTGCCAACTATTATCGCCACGCAAAAAATTGCAAAGACTCTGAGAATATCAACGACCATATATTTTCCTTCTTGCGCAGTCGCGCTGCGCGCCCACCCAACAATATAACTTTTTATTAACAAAAGTATATATTACGCATATCGTCTTGTCAAATGATTGCAGGCTCAAATAGTCGTTTTAAGATAATTTTACATTGTCTTTATTCTCTATTTTTCGTCTTGTTTTGCCACGATTTTCCACTTGTTTTGCTATTTTCCAAGGCATTTTTTGTCACGCCTTTTGTTTATTTTTCGTCAGCCTTTTTCTCGCTTTCGTCATTGGCAATGGTCACGCCAAGTTCTTGCGCGTTTTCGTCGCTTTCGACTTGCGATTGTTTGTCAGCCGAACCAACAAAGCCGTTGGCACTGCCACCAACTTGCGAGTTGACTGCGTTGTCGCCACTTTCGGTCATCTCGCCACTTGCGACTTTCTCGCCACTTTCGACCTTGTTTGAGTTTTCGCAATTTTCGTCCTTTTCAACAACTTCTTCGACAACTGCTTCGCCAAAAAGATTGATTTCACTTTGGACGTTGAGCGTAGCTTTTTCTTTGAGTTCAACCATTACTTGCGCATATTTTTTGCGAGACAGTGGATAGAAACACATTGTAATTACCATCAAAAACCCGCTTATAGACGAGATTATGCTTGCCGCGTTGAACCAATTGCAAGCGATTGCTTGCTGTTCAACCGTATATTGCAACAAGCCTTCCACGTTGTAATTGCCCGGTTCGAACCCAATTTTTTTCTGGAGAAACCATATCAAAATCATACCAACTTGGCTGATTACCAAAGGCACGGCATAGAGCAACGCTTGAATGTGACCTTCCAATCGTCTGCCCGTCGTGCGTTGTTGATAATCGGCAATTTCGCCAAGCATCATCGGCACAAGCAAATAAACAGGAGTGATTGACGCAACAAAATATGAGCCAATCAACACGACTGACGACACCCAACCAACGGGAATGTTTTGGTAGCCTATCAAGCCCAACAAGCCGTAAATTGTCGCGCCACCAATGGTGAACATTATGCACGCTTTGTGTTTATCCATTTTTCTTGTGACAAACGGCAGCAAAAACATTGCGACCGTGCTTGCAAAACCAATGACCGTCATTACAAGCCCTGACATACTCAACGCAGTGTTGATATCTGCGGAAAATCTCGTTTGGAAAACAAGGTATTGGAACTGACGAACAAACTCTCGAAAAGCGCCCAGCGACAACGCAAGAAACGCAATCATCAACGGTTTGTTTTTGAAAAGCATTTTCGCAGCCTTGCCAAAACCTACCTTTTCTTCCGCGACCTTTTTGTCATTGACAACATAAACTCTTTCTTTGACTTTGATAATGAACATTACGAGCGCCATTCCCAACAGCGCGGAGACTATTCCTGTGATTCGCAACGCCATATATTCTTTGCCTTTCGATTGGAAATAACCACGGAAAAGCCCCAACACAACTTGCATTACCGACGGCGCAAAGCCAACAATAAGCCCAATCGGCGTCATCATATCCGCGCGTTCTTGCGAGACAGGTGTGATAACCGTTGGCATTGTATTGTACATATTGCTTGCAAAGTTTTGCAAAATAAGCACTGGCACGCACGTCAAATAGGCATACATTATTCGTTCTTTTTCCACCGAAAATTGTGGTATCCACGTCGAAAGAATGATAAACATCATAAATATCGGCACGGAAAACAAGATATACGGCTTGTAGCGCCCCCACTTTGTGTGAGTTTTTTCCATCAAGTTGCCGATAATCGGCTGCAAGATAAGATTGAGAACTGCTCCCAGCGCCAAAATTATATAGGCGTGAATCGTATCAATGTGATAGAAATATGGCAAAAACGCCACCGAAACCACATAGCCAAGACCGCTGGACATAAAACTGTTGCCGAGCGCATAGAGACCAAAAGTCCCCATCTCTTTGATGCAGAGACTTCTGCCCTCTGGCGGAGTTTTCCACATTTTTTTGACCTTTTTGACAAGGCCAGCGACATCAAATTTTTTGTCAGTCGTTTTCTTTGCTTCTTTTTGTTTTTTGCTCATAAGACCCCTTACTCATCATAGTATTTTTATTATAAGATATAACGGAAAAAAACTCAACTCTATTTGCGTAAATTATAAAAATTGCGCTGTTTTCCCCCTATTTTGGCAAAAAAGTGACATTTTTCTATCATTTTTTTGCAAAAAAAATCACATTGCACAAAAAAAACGGCGGAATTTTCTCCGTCGCTTTTTGACTTTTGAAATAGCCTTTCATAAGTTTTGCTCCCTTTTTAAAATAGCCTTTCAAAAGTTTTCTTATTTTATTGTTATTTATTATTCAATATATTTGTCTTTTTACAAAAAAAGCGCCACCGCAAGTCTTTCAACTTTTGGGGCGCTTTCCGTTACTATTTTTGTACTGTTTGTATTTGTTTTCTCTCTAGGCTTTTTTTCCCAAGCTTTCCCGATTACTTTTCTTCTGAGCGAGAGTTTATCGCGACATATTCTTTGCGTGGCGCGACAGCCTTATAGCCCGGACGAATTATTTTGCCATTGTTGGCAATTTCTTCTATGCGGTGCGCTCCCCAACCTGATATTCTTGACACTGCGAAAATTGGTGTAAACAATTCTTGTGGCAAGCCCAACATTGTATATACAAAGCCAGAATAAAAGTCCACGTTGGCGCTCACTCCCTTGTATATTTTGCGCTTTTCGCAAATCAATTCCGCCGCAATTCTTTCGACGTCGGCATAGAGTTGATATTCTTTTTCCAAGCCTTTTTCTTCTGCAAGTTGCTTTGCATAGACCTTGAGAATACGCGCGCGCGGGTCGGATATTGAATATACCGCGTGCCCCAAACCATATATCAAGCCACTCTTGTCGAACGCTTCTTTCGCGAGCAACTTTGCAAGATAATTGCGCAATTCTGTCTCGGAATAGTCCTTGACGTTTTCCTTTAGGTCGGCGAACATTTTGACAACTTTGATATTTGCGCCACCGTGGCGTGGACCTTTGAGCGAGCCTAGCGAAGCCGCTACCGCCGAGTAAGTGTCCGTGCCTGACGAGGTCACCACGTGAGTGGTAAAGGTAGAATTGTTGCCACCGCCGTGTTCCGCGTGCAAGACAAGGCACAAGTCAAGCACTTTCGCTTCGAGCTGAGTATATTGAGAATTGTCCCTGAGAATATAGAGCAAATTTTCCGCTGTCCCAAGGTTTTCTTGCGGGTTGTGAATGACAAGGCTCTTGTTTTCGACATAGTGCATATATATTTTGTATCCATACACGCTGAGCAAAGGGAATTGCGCGATGAGTTGCAGCACTTGTCTCAGAACGTTTGGTATTGTGATATCGTCGGCTTTTTCGTCATAGCTGTAGAGTGTCAACACTGTGCGCGCAAGCACGTTCATCATATCGTGCGATGGCGCTTTCATAATAACGTCGCGCACAAAGCTGTCAGGCAATCTGCGCAAACCTGCGAGAATCGCCACAAACTCTTTGAGCTCGTCTTGCGTCGGCAACTTGCCAAACAACAACAAATAGCTCACTTCTTCGTATCCAAATCGTTTGTCCGCGAGAAAGCCCTCGCAAATGTCGTCAATCTGATAACCGCGATAATAGAGTTCTCCGTCACACGCGACCTTGTTTCCGTCGGCGTCAATCGTGGACGATATTATCTCTGATATCTCAGTCAAACCGCACAAAACGCCGTTGCCGTCCATATCTCTCAAGCCGCGTTTGACATTGTATTTTTCATAAACGGACGAGTCGATATAGTCGCTTGTCTCAGCGAGCTTGCTCAATTCTTCTATTTTTCCTTTTACTTTGTTATTAAATTGTTCAAAATCTGTCATAAAACTCCTTTTTTTTGTCAAGAATAAATATAATTAACCAACAAATTTGACCTTCTTGCAGTCATATGTATGTTTGAAGTTGCTTTTTGTGAACTTTTAATCAAATGTCAGTCAAATGTCAGTTTGTAAATAATTTGTTTGTTAACTTTTGCAACCAATTGTCTTTCGATTGTCAATCAAATGTCAGTTTGTAAATAATTTGCGAACGCTATTTTTTTCCCTAGAATTTATCTTACCACACGAATATAGCAAAAGTAAACAACTTTTTTTGTATTTATTCTAACATTTGATTGTAAAATTTTAATTAAATGCGTCAAAAAAGGGCTTTTTGGGGCATTTTGCGACTTTTGTTATGCTTGCGTCGATTGACTTTTGATTGAGCATTAGGTATAATGAATATATTCTTTTTGAAGGAGAAAAAAATGGAACAAAATCCAAATCAAAATCAAAACCAAAATCAAAATCAAAGACCGAGACCGGTAAGTCCTTTTGCCGGCATTGGACTTATGATGCAAAAAATGTCTATCAAGACAGTTATCATTATCCTTTCCGTGATTACGGCAGGGTTTGTAGCGTTCAATATTTATTTCGGCTTTATGGAGTTCTCCATATTCAGCACAAGTTTGAGAACAACACTGATTGCTTTCCTAGTATTGTGGTCAATTCCGTTTATTATCAAATTTGTTCAAGCCAAAGACAAGTCAAACGCTTCAACTTGGCATTGCATCAAAGAAGTGAAACACGGCTGGAAAATTCCTGCTGTCATCGCTGCTGTTTTGCTAGTAATTTTCCTTTGCTTGGCTGTGTTCTCATCACCGCTTTTTATCGCGAAAGATTATCGCAATATTATCACGGTAAATGACAATATGGACTTCAAGAAAGACATTGTCAACTATGACGACCCGTCAATGAAAATTGCCGTTGTCGACAAAGATATGGCTATGCGCCTTGGCGAAAAACAAATAAGCAACAACAACTACGGCTCACAATTTACAATCAACAACTACACAATGATATATCTCAAAAACGAAGCCAAAGGCATCGACGATATCTATTGGGTGGGCGCGCTTGATTATACGGGCTTTTTCAAATGGTGGAACAACCGCAGCACTGGCGCACCTGGTTATGTTATGATATCTGCGACCAACCCTGACGACGTTTCTTTTGTCAAAATGGATATGAAGTATGTCCCAGGCGCTTATCTCAATCAAGACGCAGAAAGAAAAATGTATTTTACCGATATGTCAAAGCTGAGATATGGCGAGATGAGCTTCGAGATTGACAACGACGGCAATCCTTATTTCTTGCAAGTTTGTTATGAGCGCACTTTTGCCGCTACAAACGGACTGGACAGCACGGGCGTTTTCTTGCTCAACGCTGTCACTGGCGAAAGCAAATATTACGCCAACGAAAATGTCCCAGAATGGGTCGACAGAGTTCAACCAACCGCTATGATAAACCAACAACTTGATTATTGGGGCGCATACAACCTTGGTTTCTGGAACACTGTTTTTGCAAAAAGAGAAATGATGAACACCACCGACACTTACAACTATTTGTATCAAAACGGTTCTTTCAAACTCATCACAGGCATGACTTCTACCGCTGGCGACAACGCCCTTGTTGGAATGATTTTGACCGATATGAGAACGAAAGAGACATCTTTCTATCGCACTGGCGGAGCGACCGACAAGGCTGCTATGAGTTCTGCGGAAGGCAAAGTGCAAGACTTGAAATATAAGGCTTCTGCGCCTACTCTGCTCAACTTCAACGGCGAGCCAACATACTTTATGACGCTCAAAGACAACGCAGGACTTATCAAAAAGTATGCTTATGTCTCTGTTAAACAATACAACAACGTCGGCATCGGCGACACAAAACGCGAGGCCGAGATTGAGTATGCAAAAGCTATCGGCTCTGTCATCGAGACGGAATCGGAAACTCTTACTGTCAGCGCAATCGAAAAAGTGTTCGTTGACGGCTCAACAGTTTTCTATATCCAATTCGCTGAGAAAGGCAACGCGGTCTATACCGCTGAGCTTGCGCTCAACAAACAATTGCCTTTTGTCAAAGCCAACAACAAATTGAAAGTTAGCGTTGACAAGAAAACTTTGGCAATCACAAAGTTGGAAATAGCGTAAACGCAACCAAAAATGTTAAAATTTTGCAACCGTCTTTCTTGCGAGAGGCGGTTGTTTTTTTATATTTATTGCTTTTGTCCTGACAATTGACAACGCGCGCGATTTGCCTTATAATATATTTATCTATTACATACGATTTTTTCGCATACAATATGATTGTTCTAATCAATTGCATCTTACACTTCTTTTGACTGTTGTTTTATTATTATATAATTGGTTGATTGACATTGTGAGATTGTTCTTTGCAAATTGGCGAGCAAATTGACGAATAGGTTGATTTGCAAAAAGGAGTTTTTGTGGACAAAACATATTTCTTTATTTTGGAATCTTTGCGTTGCTATATCAACGCCCTGCCACCGCCAAGTTGCGACGGCATTGACCTGCGCGCGCTTTTCAAGATAAGCAAGCGACAAGAAGTTTGTGGAATTATTTATTCTATGCAACAATCGCAATTTGATTTTGGACAAGAAAAAAACAATTTTGCGCAAGTTTTTGCTCAAACAATTCAACTTACCACAAGACAAGCAATCGCTTTTAAACAATTTTCCGACTTTTGCGAGACAAACAATATCCCTTACGCCCCTATCAAAGGCGCGGTGATAAAGTCTCTCTATCCCAACCCACAATTGCGCCTTATGGGCGATATGGACATTCTTATCCGCCCTGCCGACCTGGCGCGCTGTCAAGAGTTTATGGCGGAAAACAACTACAAATTCCTTGAGCTCAACGACTGCGTTTATGAGTTTGCAAACGGCGCGATTATGTTCGAACTTCACTTGCAACTGCTCGACCACAACAAGCCTATTTTCGACAACTATTTGATAGAAAACAATCAACTCGACGTCACTCAACATTTTATTTTTCTCATTTCGCACTTGCGCAAACACATCATTTCGTCGGGCGTTGGCATAAGAGTAATTTTCGATATCGCGCTTTTTGAACGCGCGCACAATCTTCGACCAAGCGATTGCGCCGACGCGCTAGCTCGCATTGGCGCTTGCGAATTCGCCGCGGTGATTCAAAATTATATCGACAAGTGGTTCTTTTCCGCGCCGATAGCCGAGCAAACTTTCGACAAAGACGAACTCGACTTGCTCGAATATATCTTCCAATCTGACAATTTTGGTTTCGAGAATCGCTCGCCCGGCGTGGCGCTTTCCGCTCGCAGAAGCTCTGGCGCAAAGGCGCTTGCGATAGCAATTTTTCCATCAAAGCACACAATGTACAATCTTTTCCCCCGTCTTGCGCAACACAAATATCTTTTGCCGTGGTATTATATCGTCCGCATTTTTTCTAAACTGAAGAATAGAAAATATTATGCGAAAGTCGCAAAAGACGCGCTGACAAATGACGGCGAGGCGCAAAGAATAAGAGAAATTCACAAAAAGTTGGGAATTTGATTGCTTGCAAAGTTTTGCATGCAAAACAAAACAACTAATAAAAAATAAATATAAAAAATTGCATAAAAAAGACAAGAAACTCAATAATTTCTTGTCTTTTTTGGTAGCGGCGGTGAGATTCGAACTTACGATCCCCCGGGTATGAACCGGGTGCTCTTGACCAGCTGAGCTACGCCGCCATAATGGTTGCGGAGGAAGGACTCGAACCTACGACCTTCGGGTTATGAGCCCGACGAGCTGCCAACTGCTCCACTCCGCGATATTTGAATGCTTGATTATGATATATTAAATTTAGATTTTTGTCAAGAGTTTGAACGCATAAAATAAAATTTTCTTGCAGTAACTTTTTTATAACCTTTATTGGGAGAGTTTTTGCATAAGATAACTTTCGATATCGTCACTTGCTGAGATAGTTTTCGTATTTGGTAATTTGCAACATTGTCACTCCTGAGAGAGTTTCTATACAAGATAACTTTCGATATCGTCACTTCCGAGAGAGTTTTGCATAAGGTAGCTTTCGATATCGTCACTTCCGAGAGAGTTTCCGCATAATGTAACTTTCTATATCATCACTCTTGAGAAAGTTTCTGCATAAGGTAGCCTTCCATATTGTCACTTTCGCGCGCGATGACGCTGTTTCTGCCGAGCATATCCATCACCGCAATCAAAAGTTCGCCCGAGCCA